>JBBSCX010000494.1:0-2234 GCA_038249905.1 Burkholderiales bacterium | reverse complement strand
GATATCCACCCGCAGCACCAGGGCCATCGCTGTCAGGTTCATCAGGATGGCGCTGCCGCCGTAACTCATCAGCGGCAAGGTCAGGCCCTTGGTCGGCAACACACCCAGGTTGACGCCCATGTTGATGAAGGCCTGCGCGCCGATCCAGATTCCGATGCCCTGCACCATCAGGCCGGCGAACACCCGGTCCAGCGCCACCGCCTGACGGCCGATGTTGAAGATGCGGCGCGTCAGCCAGAAGAACAGCACGATGACGGTGGCCACGCCCACCAGCCCCAGTTCTTCGCCGATGACGGCCAGCAAGAAGTCGGTGTGGGCCTCGGGCAGGTAATGCAGTTTCTCGACGCTGGCGCCCAGGCCCTGGCCGAAGATCTCGCCGCGGCCGAAGGCGATCAGGCTGTGCGTCAACTGGTAGGCCTTGCCCTGCACGTACTTGGCGTTCCAGGGGTCGAGGTAGGCAAAGATGCGTTCGCGCCGCAGGTCGTCGAAGGCGATGATGGTGGCGAAGGTGGCCGCGATCACGGCCGCGATCAGCAGAAACATGCGCGCGTTGACACCGCCCAGAAACAGGATGCCCATGGCGATGGTGGCGATGACGATGAAGGCCCCCATGTCGGGCTGGCGCAGCAGCAGCATGCCGACAAAGGCCACGGCCACGACCATCGGCATGACCGCGCGAAAGAAGTTTTCGCGCACGTCCATCTTGCGCACCATGTAGCTGGCGGCGTACATCACGATCGCCAATTTGCCCAGCTCACTCGGCTGAAAGTTCATCACCCCCAGCGGGATCCAGCGGCGCGAGAAGTTGACGACCTTGCCGATGCCCGGAATCAGCACCGCCACCAGCAGCACCAGCGCGACGACAAAGACCCAATGCGCGTGCTTTTCCCAGAAGGCCATCGGCACCTGCACGATGACCAGCGCGGCGCCCAGACCGATGGCCAGCGACAGGCTGTGGCGCCACAGGAAGAAGGTGGGCGAATAGGCCGCGAACTTGGGGCTGTCGGGCAGCGCGACGGTGGCCGAATAGACCATCACCAGGCCCAGCATCAGCAACACGCCCAGCACCGTCACCAGCGGCTGGTCGAAGGCCAGCAACTGCACCGGGCGCGTCGACGGCTCCGGCCGCCTGCCGTCGCGCACGGGCAGCGCGCCCACGGGCGAATCGGCACGGCGCAATGCCCACCACTGGCGCAGGCCGGCGATGGCGTTCACGACATCACCTCGCCGCGTTCGGCCGCCAGTGCCTGCACCGCGGCGACGAAGACCTCGGCGCGGTGGGCGTAATTGCGAAACATGTCCAGGCTGGCGCAGGCCGGGCTCAGCAATACCGCGTCACCGGGCCGCGCCTGCGCGAAGCACCAGGCCACGGCATCGGGCAATGTGGCGTGGCGCTGCAGCGGGATGGGCGCGCGGCCTGCGTCTTCATCGCCGGCCAGGGCGGGGCCGACGGCCAGTTCGATGGCCTCGGCGTCGCGCCCCAATGTGGCCACGGCACGTGCCATGCGCCGCAGCGGCGCGGCCAGCGGGCCGAAGTCCTGACCCTTGCCATCACCGCCCAGGATGACCACCAATTTGGCAGGCGCCTTGTCGGTGCCCAGGCCGTCGAGCGCCGCCACGGTGGCACCGACATTGGTGCCCTTGCTGTCGTCGTAGGCCTCGACACCATCCACCGTGCCCACCCACTGGCCGCGATGCGGTTCACCGGCATATTCGCGCAGGCCGTGCAGCAGCGGCGCCAACGGGCATCCGATGGCGCCGGCCAGGGCCAGCGCGGCCAGCGCGTTGGCGGCGTTGTGGCGGCCGCGCACGCGCAGCGCATCGGCAGGCATCAGGCGCTGCAGATGGATCTCCTCTTCCTCGTCGACACCGTCACGCCTGCGGCGCTTGACGCCATCTTCGACAGGCAGCGCACGGACCAGCCAGGCGATGCCATTTTCGGTCACGAGGCCGAAGTCTCCCGGGCGGCGCGGGGCGTCCAGACCGAAGCGCAGCACATGGCGTTCGGGCACGCGATCTTTGGGCTTGGGCTTGCCCGGCCTTGACGGTTCGGGCGCCGGCGGCACCAGCGCGGCGACACGTTCGTCGTCGCGGTTCACGACCATCACGGTGGCTGCGCCCTCTGCGCTCGCTTGTCCGTACACACGCGCCTTGGCGCGGACGTAGGCGGCCATGCTGCCGTGCCAGTCGAGGTGGTCTTCGCTGATGTTCAGCAGCGCGGCGGCGGTGGGCTC
>JBBSCX010000493.1:0-2235 GCA_038249905.1 Burkholderiales bacterium | reverse complement strand
GACGGTGGCCGACGAAATCGAGAACGCGCTGTCGTATTACCCGGCCACGTTCCTGCGCGAGATACCGCGGCTGTACGGCGCGCTGGAACGCGCCCTGCCCGGCCACGCGGTGGCGCCCTTCCTGCGCATGGGGCACTGGATTGGCGGCGACCGCGACGGCAACCCCAACGTCACGGCGGCGACGATGGAGCGCGCGCTTTCGCGCCAATGTGAAGTAGCGCTGCGCTTTTATCTGACCGAGGTGCACGAACTGGGCGCCGACCTGTCGATCAGCGGCAGGCTGAGCCCACCCACCGCGGCCCTGCGCGCGCTGGCCGAACGGTCGCCCGACACCAACCCGCACCGCGCCGACGAGCCCTACCGCCGCGCGCTGATCGGCGTCTATGCGCGGCTGGCGGCGACGCTGCACGCGCTGACCGGCACCGAGGCGCTGCGCCATGCCGTGGCGCCGCAGGACCCGTACCCCGACGCCGCGGCCTTCGGTGCCGACCTGGCGCTGATCGAGGCGTCGCTGCGCAGCCACCATGGCCAGGCCCTGATCGGCCCGCGGCTGGCGCCGCTGCGGCGCGCGGTGCAGGTCTTCGGCTTCCACCTGGCCACGCTGGACCTGCGCCAGAGCAGCGACCAGCACGAAGCCGTGGTGGCCGAACTGCTGCGAGTGGCCCGTGTCGAGCCCGACTATGCGGCCCTGCCCGAGCCCGCGCGGCGCGAATGCCTGCTCGCCCTGCTGGCCGACGCGCGACCGCTGCGTGTGCACGGTGCTGCCTATTCGGCGCTGGCGCTGGGTGAACTGGCGATCTTCGAAACCGCACGCGAGGCGCTGAAGCGCTACGGCCGCGAGGCCATCCGCCATTACATCATCAGCCACACCGAGGACGTCTCAGACCTGCTGGAGGTGCTGCTGTTGCAGAAGGAATGCGGGCTGCTGGTGGGCACGCTGGGCGAGGCCGGCACGGCCGCATCGTCCGCATCGACGACAGCGTCATTGCCATCCACCGCCAAGGCCGCGCTGATCACGGTGCCGCTGTTCGAGACCATCGGCGACCTGCGCCGCAGCGAAATCATCATGCGCGAGTTCTATGCCTTGCCCGGCGTGCGCGAACTGGTGGTGGCCAGCGGCGGCGAACAGGACGTGATGCTGGGTTACAGCGACAGCAACAAGGACGGCGGCGTCTTCACCAGCAACTGGGAGCTGTACCGCGCCGAAGTGGCGCTGGTGGAACTGTTTGATGCCCTGCGTGCCGCGCACCCGGCCGAGCCCGTCACATTGCGCCTGTTTCATGGCCGGGGCGGCACGGTGGGCCGCGGTGGCGGACCCAGCTACCAGGCCATCCTGGCGCAGCCGCCGGGCACCGTGAACGGGCAGATCCGCCTGACCGAGCAGGGCGAGGTGATCGGCAGCAAGTACGCCAACCCCGACATCGGCCGCCGCAACCTGGAAACCCTGGTGGCCGCGACGCTGGAGGCCACGATGCTGCACCCCACCCGCAACGCGCCCCGCGCCTTCCTGGACGCGGCCGCGGTGCTGAGCGAGACCAGTTGCGCCGCCTACCGCAAGCTGGTGTACGGCACGCCCGGCTTTACCGACTACTTCTTTGCCGCCACGCCCATCCGCGAGATTGCCGAATTGAACATCGGCAGCCGCCCCGCCAGCCGCAAGGCCACACGCGCCATCGAAGACCTGCGCGCCATCCCCTGGAGCTTCAGCTGGGGCCAGTGCCGCATGGCGCTGCCGGGCTGGTGCGGCTTTGGCAGTGGCGTGACCGACTTCGTGGCCGGGCCCGACCACGACGAGCGCGTGGCCCTGCTGCAGCGCATGCACCGGCAATGGCCCTTCTTCAGGGCCCTGCTGTCCAACCTGGACATGGTGCTGGCCAAGACCGACCTGCGCATTGCCGCGCGTTATGTGGAACTGGTCGAGGACAAGGCGATGGGCAAACGCATCTTCAAGGCACTGAAGGCCGAATGGGAACGGGCCGAGGCCGCATTGACATTGATCACCGGCGAGACCCGGCGCCTGCAGGGCAACCCTGCGCTGGCGCGCAGCATCGAATACCGCTTCCCGTACCTGGACCCGCTGAACCACCTGCAGGTGGAACTGCTGCGCCGCTACCGCCACCGCAACGACGGGCCCGAGGTGGTGGAACGGTTGCAGCGCGGCATCCACCTGAGCATCAACGGGATCGCGGCGGGGTTGAGGAATACGGGGTGAGGGGGCACAGGAGGCAGATGGGG
>JBBSCX010000492.1:0-2237 GCA_038249905.1 Burkholderiales bacterium | reverse complement strand
TTGAACAGCGCGATCAGCGGTCCGCTGTCCACCAGCACCGGGCCGGTGTGCGCCAGGTAGCGGGCAGAAGGTTCGCGCGCCGACAGCGCAGCGGTCCCCGTCATTGCCGTCCTCGCCGTCCTCGCCGTCCGCAGCGGCAGTTCGACCTTCGGCGGCGGCGACGCTGGCCGGCGGCCTGCCTTGGTGGCTGCGGCTGGACGGATACCTGGCTTGCGGAATACACAACGGAACTGTTGAACGTGCTCAACGTGCTGGCACTGTTGGTGGATCTGGAGCCGGCGCAGGCCGATTTACTGCGTCGAATCTGTGAAGGCCCGACGATCGCGGCCGCGTCGCTGCCGTTGGGGCGCATGGCGGGTCACCACACGGCGCGTGCCGAACCAGCGGATGCCGCGCAGCGCGGCATGGACTTCGGCGACGGGTGAACGCTCTCGTTGGACTTCGTCCACCCCGTTGCTGCATGATGTGACGCATGAAGCGCGCCGAGCTCCTTGCCCTGTTGGCCCAGCACAAGCCCGTGCTGGTCGAGCGCTTTGGTGTGGTGTCCTTGCGGCTGTTCGGCAGCTTTGCACGCGACACGGCGCGCGATGACAGCGATGTGGACGTGCTGGTGCGGTTTGACGGCCCCCCCACCGGCGACCAGTACTTCGGCGTGCAGTTCTACCTGGAAGACCTGATCGGCCGCGCCGTCGATGTCGTCAGCGAGACGGCGCTGCGTGAACGGCTGAGGCCCTACGTCGAACGTGACGCCATTGCCGTTTGAGCGCGACTACCGCCTGTACCTGGAGGACATGCTGGAGTTCTCCGAGGCAGTGCTGGCCTACACCCAGGGACAGACTTTGGCGACCTGGCAGCATGACAAGATGCGCGTCGACGCCACGCTGCGAAAGCTGTCGCTGATCGGCAAAGCAGCAACGCGCATTCCCGACGCCCTGCAATCGATGGCGCCCGACATCCCTTGGCGCAAGATCGTTGGTATGCGCAATCGCCTGATGCATGCCTACCCCGCCACTGACGAGTCGACGATATGGTCGATCGTCATTGAGGATGTGCCAGCACTTCGCAGTGCCTTGCAGGTGCTGTTGACAGCCCTGCCGCCAGCGCCCTGATTGACGGGCGCAGCGCTGGCGGGGCGCACTGAAACATGGGTTCGCGGCCCATCTGCAGGGACAGCCTCAGGCGGCGCCCTACCCCTCCAACTGCTTCTGAAACACCAGCCCCGCGTGCTCGCGCAGCGCGTGGAATCTGATCTTCGGCCAGTTTTCCTGCATCGCGCGCAACTCTCCGGCGAACTCCAGCAATACGCACGGCGCGTCCACCGCGTCCAGCGCCACGCGGTGCGCGTTGCCGTCGATGAAACGCTTCAGCTCGCGCTCGTCAGCCGCCGCGCCGTCGCCGGTCTCGGCCGTGACCCAGCGCGCGACGTTGTAGCGCGCCGGCATGATGCGGGCCTTGCAGCCGTATTCATGTTCGAGCCGGTGCGCCACCACTTCGAACTGCAATTGCCCGACCGCGCCCAGCAGCAGCATGCTGCCGGCCACAGGGCGGAAGACCTGGATCGCACCTTCTTCGCCCAATTGCGTCAGCCCGGCGCGCAATTGTTTGGTGCGCAAGGGGTCGGCGACTTCGACGCTGCGAAACATCTCTGGCGCGAAGAATGGCAGGCCGGTGAACTGCAGGTTCTCGCCCTCGGTCAGCGTGTCGCCGAGTTGCAGCACGCCGTGGTTGGGGATGCCGATGATGTCGCCCGCATAAGCTTCTTCAAGCAATTCGCGGCGCTGGCTCAGGAAGCTCACCACCGTGTTGGGCCGCATCTCCTTGCCGCTGCGCGCCACCTTCAGCCGCATGCCGCGTTCGAAGTGGCCGCTGGCGACGCGCAAGAAGGCGATGCGGTCGCGGTGCGCCGGGTCCATGTTGGCCTGGATCTTGAAAACCACGCCGCTGAACTTGGGCTCGGTGGGCTGCACCGTGCGCTGCATGGCGGCCTTGGCGCCGGGCGGCGGCGCCAGGTCCACCAGCGCGTCCAGCACCTCGCGCACGCCGAAGTTGTTGACCGCACTGCCGAAGAACATCGGCGTCTGCCGGCCGGCCAGAAACGCAGCCTCGTCGAAGGGCGGCGCGGCCTCGGTCAGCAATTCGATCTCGCCTTCGGCCTGCGTGTACTGCATGCCGAAGCGTTCGGCATAGGCCGGGTTGTGCAGGCCGGCCAGGATCTCGTCTGCGGCCCCGCTTTTGCC
>JBBSCX010000491.1:0-2247 GCA_038249905.1 Burkholderiales bacterium | reverse complement strand
GATCTGCACCGTGTACAGCAGCGGGAAGGCCACGAAGAGGAGCATGCCCGCCACCCCCGGGAACAGGTACTTCCAGGCCACCGACGTGGCGGTGGCGTAGACCACGATGGCCGATGCGCCGAAGATCAGCGCACCCACCGCCACCAGCGGCTGGCCGGCCGTGTACAGGCCGAACACGAACCACAGCACGGCCAGCGCCGCCAGCGCAGCCACTGCCGCCTGCAGCCAGGGCGAAGCGGCCGCCGCGCGGCGCGGAAGGCCTGGCGAGCCCGGCAGGGGCCGCTGGGATGGCGTGGCGATGCGGCTCACGCGCGGTGCCTTTTCACTGGCTCAGCATCCGCGCGGCCGCGCCCGCCAGCGCGTCTTTCGGCGCCTGCCGGCCGTTGGTGATGGCCTCCAGCGCCGCGTCCAGCGCCGGGAAGAAGCGGCCCATCTCGGGGATGTTCGGGATCGGTTCGCCCGCGCGCGCATTGGCCATCGTGGCGACGATGTTCGGGTCGGCGCTCAGTTCTCGGTAGTAAGCCTTGTTGGCCGGCGTGCCCAGCGGCACATCCGCGCCGATGGTCTTCAGGCTCTCGACCTTCAGCAGGTGGTTTTCGATGAATTCGCGCGCCACGTCCTTGATGCGGCTGGGCGCCGTGATCATGCAGCCCAGCACGCCCACGAAGGGCTTGCTGGGCCGTCCGCCGATGCCGGGGATGGGCGCCACGCCGAAGTCGATGCCGACCTTGCGCGCGTTGTCCCAGGCCCAGGGGCCGTTGATCATCATCGCCACCTGGCCGCGGGCAAAGGCGCCTTCCATCTCGGCGTAACGCGCGCCACGGGGCATGTGGCCGTCCTTGATCAGCCGCTCCAGCATCAGCGCGCCCTGCAGCGCGCCGGCGGTGGCCACGCCCACGTCCTTCGGGTTCAGGTCGCCGGCAGCGTTGCGGCCGAAGATGTAGCCGCCGGGGCCGGCCAGCAGCGGCCAGCTGAAGAAGCTGTTGTTGTAGGCCCAGAGGATGGCGCTCTTGCCTTCCTTCTTCAGCCGCTGGTCGATGGCGATGACATCCTCGAAATTGGCCGGCGGCGTGCTGACCAGGGCCTTGTTGTAGATCAGGCCGATGGCCTCGATGGCCAGTGGGTAGCCCCAGGTCTGGCCACGGTAAGTGAAGGCGCCCCAGGCGCTGTCCTCGATCTCGTCGCGAATGCGCCGCGCCGGGCGGATGGGCACGATGAGACCGCTCTTGGCCCATTCGCCGACACGGTCGTGGGCCCAGCACATGATGTCCGGGCCCTTGCCGGCGGCGGCGGCGGCCTGGAACTTGTCGGGTGCGCCCTCGGGGTGCTGCACCACCACCTTGACGCCGCTGACGCGCTCGAATTCGTCGCCCACCTTCTGCAGGCCGTTGTAGCCCTTGTCGCCGTTGATCCAGACCAGAAGGCGCAGCGGCTGCTGGGCCCAGGCGGGTGCGCTGAGGGCGGTGCACAGCAGCAACGCGAGAGTCCGCGCCAACGCCAAGCGCGCAGTGCGCCCTTCAGGCCGCATGCCGATGTTCCGCCGCCGCCAGCCGCGCGAACGCGTTCCCCTGGTCGTTGAACAGATAGGTCTTGTCCACAGGAATACCCAGGCGCAGCGCCGCGCCGCTGGCGATGCGCGTGCCGCCGTCGACGACGCAGGTCAGCACGTCCTCGATGCCGGGGTGGCTGCAGTAGGCGTAGGTCAGGCTGCCCAGGCTCTCGACAAAGGTCACGGCGGTTGCCAGCGTGTTGTCGGTGGCGCCGGCCAGCAGGTGTTCGGGCCGCACGCCCAGCGTCACCTTGTCGCCGGGCTTTGCGCCGCCGGCGTCGACGGCGCAGCGGATCTGCTCGCCGCCGCCCACCTGCACGGTGGCGCCGGTGGCGCCGGCCTGCACCACGGTGGCGGCCAGGAAGTTCATGCTCGGGCTGCCGATGAAGCCGGCCACGAACAGGTTGTCGGGGTGCTCGTACAGCGTCATCGGGCTGCCCACCTGCTCGATGCGACCGGCCTGCAATACGACGATGCGGTCGGCCAGCGTCATGGCCTCGACCTGGTCGTGCGTGACATAGACCATCGTGGTCTTGAACTCTTCGTGCAATTTGGCGAATTCGTAGCGCATCTTCACGCGCAGGGCGGTGTCCAGGTTGGACAGCGGCTCGTCGAACAAGAAGACCTCGGGCTTGCGCACGATGGCGCGGCCGATGGCCACGCGCTGGCGTTGTCCGCCCGACAGGTCTTTGGGCTTG
>JBBSCX010000490.1:0-2247 GCA_038249905.1 Burkholderiales bacterium | reverse complement strand
GCCGGCGCGATCTACAGCTTCGTCTGGGACGAGTACTGCGACTGGTACTTGGAGATCGCCAAGGTGCAGATCGCCGAAGCCACAAGAACAGGCACGCCGGCCGAGCAGAGGGCCACGCGCCGCACCCTGCTGCGCACACTGGAAACCGTGCTGCGCCTGCTGCACCCGATCGCGCCCTTCATCACTGCCGAGTTGTGGGAGACGGTGGCGGTGGTCGCCGGGCGCAAGACGGCGGGCGGCAGCGAAACCATCGTGCAGGCGGTCTATCCGCAGGCCCAGCTTCAGAAAGTGGACCCCAGGGCCGATGCCTGGATGGCACGGCTGAAGGCCGTGGTGCTGGAAAGCCGACGCCTGCGCAGCGAGATGAGTCTGTCGCCGGCCGAGCGCGTGCCGCTGTTGACGCTGGGCGACGAGGCCTTCGTCAGCAGCGCCACACCGTTGCTTCAGGCCCTGGCGCGCCTGGCCGAGGTGCGCGCGCTGCCCGACGAGGCCGCCTTTGCCGCCGCCACCGCCACCGCGCCGGTGGCCGTCAGCGGCGAGCTGCGGCTGGCGCTGCATGTGCAGGTGGACGTGGCGGCCGAGACCGTGCGCCTGGACAAGGAGATCGCACGCCTGGCCGGCGAAATCGTCAAGGCCGACGCCAAGCTGGGCAACGAGAGTTTTGTCGCCCGTGCCCCCGTGGCCGTGGTGGCGCAGGAGCGCGAGCGCGTGGCCGGCTTCAGGCAGGCCCTGGATCGTCTGCAGGGGCAGCGAACTCGTCTGGCAGCGTCGACCTGAAGCCCGCGAGCGGCGGGGTGCTGGACAGCAGTTCGTCCACGCGCCGCGCCACCGCCCAGGCACTGCGGATGCGCGAGCCCTGGGTCGTGGCCGCCACGCGCGGCGTCACCTGCAGGGTGTCGATGTGGCGCAAGGGTCGGCCCGGGTCTTGCAGCCCGGGCTCCAGGCTGTCCAGCCAGGCGGCGGCCAGCGGGCCGTCACTCAGGGCCGCGGCCAGGGCGTGTTCGTCGAACAAGGCCGAATGGGCCAGGCTCACGATCACCTGGTTGGGCCGTGCCTCGCTCAGCAAGCGTTCGCCGAACAACCCGGCGTAGCGCTGGAAGTAGTGCAGCAGCACGCACACGGCGTCGCTGGTCTGCATCAGTTCTCGCAGGCCCACGGGTATCAGGCCCTGACGTGCCCACAAGGGGTCGCTGGGGTGCAAGGCCGGGTCGTAGCCCTGCACCTTGGCACCGAAAGCCGTCAGCAGCAGTGCCAGCGGCCTGGCCGTCGCGGTCAGGCCGACGATGCCGACGACCGCGCTGCCCAGTTCACGCCCGACCAGCAGGCCCTCGTCGTTGACGATGGGAATGCGGCGCAGCATCTGCAGCAGCGCTCCGATCGCAAACTCCGCCTCTGCCGCGGCACTGGCGCTGGCGGGGCGCACGACCTCGATGCCAGCGCGTGCACAGGCCTCGAGGTCGATGTTCTCGGGTCCGCCGGACAAGCGGCCGACGATGCGCAGCCGCGGCGCCATCTGCAGCGCAAGCGCGTCCAGTGCCACCGAGGGCGGGATGATGGTCGCTCGGGCCATGGCCAGGCTCTGGCGGAAGTCCGGCGGGTCCTGCGCCAGGAACGGGGCATAGGCGACCTCGTGGCGGGCCTCCAGCCAGTGCAGGACCTCGGCGTGCAGCGGTTCGACGATCAATACGTCCATGGATGCGGGAACTGTGCCCTGTCGCCCGCCTGAGCCTGCGTGCCACAATCGATTCAGATCGATTGATTGTAAGAAAATGTGATGATCGTCCAGAAGGCAATATTCCCCGTCGCCGGGCTCGGCACTCGTTTCCTGCCCGCCACCAAGGCGCAACCCAAGGAGATGCTGCCTGTCGTCGACAAGCCGCTCATCCAGTATGCCGTCGAGGAAGCCTATGAGGCCGGCGTGCGCGAGATGATCTTTGTCACCGGCCGCCACAAGCGCCCGATCGAAGACCACTTCGACATGACGTTCGAGCTGGAAGTCGCGCTCGAGCAAGCGAACAAGCACGATCTGCTGGAGGTGGTGCGCAGCGTCAAGCCCGACGACATGGAGTGCATCTACGTGCGCCAGCCGCAGGCTCTGGGCCTGGGACATGCCGTGCTGTGCGCTCAGCGGCTGGTGGGCAACCAGCCCTTTGCGGTGCTGCTGGCCGACGACCTGATGGTGGGCACACCGCCCGTGCTGGCGCAGATGGTCGAGCAGTTCGAAGAATGGCGCGCGTCGATCCTGGC
>JBBSCX010000489.1:0-2249 GCA_038249905.1 Burkholderiales bacterium | reverse complement strand
GCCGCAGCGGGCTGATCAACCTGGCCGCGGGCCAGAACAACCTGACCGTCGATGCCGGGGTCTACCACCTGGCCAGTCTGGGCAACCGGGTCTGGCACGACACCGACGGCGACGGCCGGCAGGAAACCGGCGAGACCGGCATCAGCGGCCTGACCGTGCGCCTGATCGACGGTGGCGCCGACCGCGTCATCGGCACGGCTGACGACATCAGCTCGCGCACCACGACCACCGGCACCGACGGCATCTACAGCTTCACCGGCCTGACGCCCGGCGTGCAGTACCAGGTCGAGTTCAGTCGCCCGACCGGCACCGTCTTCACGACGGCCAACGCGGGCGGCAACGACGCCATCGACTCGGACGCCGACACCACCACCGGCCGCAGTCAGGTGGTGACGCTGAGCTCCGGGCAGTTCAACGACACCGTCGACGCTGGCGTCACGCCGGCGCGCGCCTCGATCGGCGACCGCGTCTGGGAAGACCTGAACTTCAACGGCGTGCAGGACGGCAACGAGCCGGGCATCGGCCACGTGACGGTGCGTCTGCTCAACAGCAACAATGCGGTCGTCGCCACCACGACCACGACCACGGCCGGCGCGTACAGCTTCACCAACCTGACTCCTGGCAACTACAGCGTGCAGTTCGTGGCCCCGACCGGCTACTTCTTCACCAAGGCCGACCAGGGCAACAACGGCACCGATTCGGACGCCAACACCACCACCGGCCGCACCATCCAGACCACACTGGTTGCCGGCGAGAACGACCTCAGCTGGGACGCCGGCCTGTACCGCAAGGCGGCCGTCGGCGACCGGGTCTGGGAAGACAAGGACCACGACGACATCCAGGACGTGGGCGAGCCGGGCATCCCCGGCATCCGCGTGGCGCTGCTCAACAGCACGGGTACGACGGTGCTGGCCACCACGACGACCAACAGCAACGGCAACTACCTGTTCAGCAACCTTGATCCCGGCAGCTACGTGCTGCAGTTCGACAAGGGCAATGTCCAGTACAGGGGCATCAACATGAACAACTGGATGTGGGCCAGCAAGGACATCGGCAGCAACGATGCGGTGGACTCCGACGTGGCCGGCGACGGCGTGGTCAAGACCAACGTCTCGCGCACCAGCCAGTTCACGCTGATCTCCAACCAGACCGACCTGAGCCGCGACGCCGGCATCACGCCGCTGGTCATCGACCTGGACGGCGACGGCGTGCAGACCCTGGCTCGCGGCGCCAGCGCTGGCACCTTCGACCTGCTGGGCACAGGCACGGCGATAGCCTCGGGCTGGATCTCGCGCGGCGACGGTTTTCTGGCCGTGGACCGCAACGGCAACGGCAGCATCGACAGCATCAACGAGCTGTTCGGCGGCCTGGCCAAGGGCAGCGGTTTTGCCCAACTGGCCGCCTACGACAGCAACGGCGACGGCATGGTCGATGCCCAGGACGCCAACTTCGCCGAACTGCGCATCTGGCAGGACGCCAACAGCAACCACCAGACCGACGCCGGCGAGTTGATGACGCTGGCCCAGGCCGGCATCGCCAGCCTGAAGGTGGGCTACACCGAACTGCCGTTCGTGGACAAGCAGGGCAATCTGCACCTCGAGCGCAGCTCGGCGACCATGGCCGACGGCCGCACGGCCGACATGACCGACGTGTACTTCAGCGTGGCGACTGAAGACGCGGCCCAGGCTGGCGTGCAACTGCCGAACATCGCCGACCTGCTCGGCAGCGAGACCCTCGACGCCGTGCTGGGCAGCCCGGAGAAGGCCGGATCGATGTCGCTGCAAGGCTCCGCCGACGAGGCCTTCAACACCGAGATGGGCGAGATGTTGCGCAAGATCATGTCGATGGACCGCGAGGGCAGCCTGATTTCCGCGCACTGATCTTGAACCGCACTGGCGCTGCCCGGGCCGCGTGCCCGTGCAGCAGCCGGCCCCGAAGTGCGCCATCCGTGCAGTCCAGGCCGAAGGCGCACTTTGCCTTTGTGCCCGGCGCCGTGTGAAGCGCATCGAACTGGCCGCTTTCCGGGGGTGCTTCAGTGCTTGGCCCGGCCCGAGCGCTGAAAGAATTGAAGCTGGCGGGTCTGTTCTTCCACGCCCCGTCGGCCATTTGCGCCTACACCCTGCTGTGCCGGCACATTGCCTGAAAGCCCATGCCCGAAGCCTCCCAAGTCGGTCCCACAGCCCAGGCCCCTGCTGCCCCAAGCAGCGAGGCCGACGCGCTGCCCGCACCCCAGCCCGTGCCGCTGCACG
>JBBSCX010000488.1:0-2252 GCA_038249905.1 Burkholderiales bacterium | reverse complement strand
GTGCATCGCCAGCCGACCCTTCAGTGGTTCTCGCGGGCGTGGTTGATCGTGTACTTCGGGATCTCGATCGTCACGTCCTGGTCGGAAACGATGGCCTGGCAGCTCAGGCGCGACATCGGCGTCAGGCCCCAGGCGCGGTCCAGCAGGTCTTCTTCGCTCTCATCCATCTCGCCCAGCGAGTCGAAACCCTGTCTCACGATGACGTGGCAGGTGGTGCAGGCGGAACTCATCTCGCAGGCATGCTCGATGGCGATGCCGTTTTCCAGCAGCGCCTCGCAGACGGAAGTACCGGCGACGGCTTCGATGCTGTCGCCCTGCGGGCACAGTTCGGCGTGGGGGAGGATGCGGATGACGGGCATCGGGAGGAGTCGGGTCAGTGAGGAGGCACAGGGGCGAAGCTGACAGCCAGCGATGTCAGATCGCGTCGATCGAGCGGCCCGCCAGCGCCTGGCGGATGCCCTGGTTCATGCGCGCGGCCGCAAAGGCCTCGGTGCCGGTGGCCAGGGCCTCGACCGCGGCTTCGATGGCGTCGGCGTCGTCGCCCACGGCAACGTGCACAGTCTGCGTCAGCAGCACTTCGATGGCGTCGCACTCTTCGGGCGGCAGCAGCGCTGCATCGGCGGCGAGCGCGGCGCGAGTGGCCAGCACCATGCGCTCGGCGTCGACACGCGCCTCTCGCAGCTTGCGCGCTGCCATGTCGGCGTCGGCGTGGGCAAAGCCGTCCTTCAGCATCTGGGCGATCTGCTCGTCGGCCAGGCCGTAGCTGGGCTTGACGGTGACCGCGGTCTCGACGCCAGAGACCTGCTCGCGCGCCGACACACTCAGCAGCCCGTCGGCATCGACCTGAAAGCTGACCCGGATGCGCGCCGCGCCCGCCACCATGGGCGGGATGCCGCGCAACTCGAAGCGCGCCAGGCTGCGGCATTCGCTGACGAGGTCGCGTTCGCCCTGCACCACATGCAGTGCCAGCGCGGTCTGACCATCTTTGAAGGTGGTGAAGTCCTGGGCCTTGGCCACCGGGATGGTGGTGTTGCGCTCGATGATGCGTTCGACCAGACCGCCCATGGTCTCCAGTCCCAGGCTGAGCGCGATCACGTCCAGCAGCAATATCTCGCCCTGCCCGGACATCGCGGCGTTGCCGGCCAGCGCCTCGGCCTGGCGCGCGGCGCCGATGGCCACGACTTCATCGGGGTTGACGTCGGTCAGCACCTGGCCGGGCCACTCGGGGCCAAAGAGCGCACGCACGGCCTCGCGCACCGCCGGCATGCGCGTGCTGCCACCGACCATCACCACGCCCTGCACGTCGTCGCGCGACAGCCGGGCGTCGCGCAATACCTTGCGCACGGCGGCCAGGGTGCGGGCAATCAGCGGCTGGGCCAGCGCGTCGAGCTGCGCACGCGCCACCGGAACACTGTGCAACACGCCGCCGATCAGGGCCTGCCACGGCGCCGTGTCGGCGCTGCTCAGGGCTTCCTTGGTGGCGCGGGCAGCCGTCAGCGCTGCCTGCTTGTCCTGCGCGCTTTGCGCCACCACAGCGCTGCGGTCCAGCGCCCAGTCGGCCAGGGCATGGTCGATGTCGTCACCGCCCAGCGCGGCGTCGCCGCCCGTGGCCACGACCTCGAACACGCCACGCTGCAGGCGCAGCAGGCTGATGTCGAAGGTGCCACCGCCCAGGTCATAGACGGCGTACAGGCCTTCGCTGCCGTGGTCCAGCCCGTAGGCCAGCGCGGCAGCCGTGGGCTCGCTGATCAGGCGCAGCACATTCAGCCCAGCCAACTGCGCTGCGTCCTTGGTGGCTTGTCGCTGTGCGTCGTCGAAGTAGGCGGGCACGGTGATGACGGCACCGAAGATGTCGTCGGTGTCGAAGCTGTCCTCGGCCCGCTGGCGCAGCGTGGCCAGGATCTCGGCCGAGACCTCCACCGGCGTCTTCGCACCGTCGCGTGTGGCGATGGTCAGCATGCCCGGCTGGTCGATGAAGCTGTAGGGCAGCCGCGTCAGGTCCTGGGTCGCCTGCACGTCGGCCAGGCGGCGGCCCATGAAGCGCTTGGCCGAGGACACGGTATGGGCAGCATCTTCGGCCTGCGCGTCGCGGGCCTCGAAGCCGATCTGCCGCCGACCGCCGTCCAGATACCGCACGACGCTGGGCAGCAGCACACGCCCTTGCGCGTCAGGCAGGCACTCGGGCACGCCATGACGCATGGCGGCCACCAGCGAATGCGTCGTGCCCAGATCGATGCCGACCACGATGCGGC
>JBBSCX010000487.1:0-2257 GCA_038249905.1 Burkholderiales bacterium | reverse complement strand
GTTTGCACTGGGCGTAGGCTGGAACTTCCTCTATACCGGCGGCAGCACGCTGTTGACGCAGGCCTACCGGCCCGAGGAAAAGAACCGCGCCCAGGGTCTGATGGACACCACCGTGTTCTGGACCATGGCCATCAGCTCGTTTGCTTCGGGCGCACTGATCACGACACAGGGCTGGACCTTGCTGAACCTGGGTTCGTTGCTGCCCATCGGCGTGGTGATGGTGGCGCTGGTGTGGCTGGCGATGCAGACGCGCAAGCCCGCCGGCTTGACTGCCTGACTGCCTGACTGTCTCACCCTCGGAACCCAGGCCCCGCGCCATCAGGTTTCGTCGGCGGCAGCGGGCTTGGGGCGGGGTGTTCGAAAAATGTCCAAGGGGCCTGGGCGCTGGAACTTCGCATGCCCGGCCCGGGGTGCGCCAGCCCGCAGCCGGTTCGGTACTCGTGGCCGGTCAGCGCCACCGGGCTGCCCGCCACCTCAAGCCTGCAGACGCGCGTGTCGAGCACCACCGCCCCCTGGCGCAGCACGGCGCTGGCCACGCCGACGCTGCACCGGATCAGCGCGCGCAGTCAGCAGCAGCACCGGCCTGTCCATGCCCGCGCGGCGCCAGCGGGCCAGCACCGAAAGGCCGTCGCGGCCCGGCAGCCCGATGTCAAGCACGATGGCGTCGTAGGGCTCGGTCGCGCCCAGGTGTTCGCCGTCGATGCCGTTGTCAGTCAGGTCGACAGCAAAGCCAGCCGACTGCAGCGCGGTCTGCAGCTGACGGCCGAGCTGTGGCTCGTCCTCGACGACCAGCAGCCTCATCGGCCGGACACGGCGGCAGGTGCCGTGGCGGTGGGCGAACGGCGGAACACGGTTTCCAGCCGCGGGCCCTTGAGCTTGAGCCAGCGCCCGTCGCGCGCATCGAGCTCGATCTCCAGCCGGCGGCCGTCGGCAAGCTGCCAGCACAGTTCGTAGACGAAGATGCCGTCGTCTTCGTCGAGTTCGGCCGCGAGCAGGCGGCCAGGAACGATGGCTTCGACCTGGCCGATCGCAGCGGCGAAGTGCGTCTGTCGATGCGGTCACCTTTGGGCTTTCCCGAACGATGAGGCGCCAAACCTCGGGTCTCCGCGCCGGTGGCGGCGGGGGGCGGGCGGCGGGGGGCGGGCGACGGTCTGCTCCACGTCCCACTGCACTGGGTGCGCCCTGCGGCACTGGGCATCCAGGCCTGAACCAGGATTCATATGTCGATGGGCGTCACATCGAGCGAACACTTGCCGGCTGCACGGAAAGCGCCCGCTGCCAGCTGACCCCGCGCGGCGGCTCAGTCGCGCAGGCCGTCGTCGAAGTACTCGCCCGGCCCCGCAACGGCCGGCATCGGGCGCGCTTCCTCTTGCCGCCGCAACTGGACGCGGCGGATCTTGCCGCTGATGGTCTTGGGCAGCTCGGCAAACTCAAGTCGCCTGATGCGCTTGTAAGGGGCCAGTTTCTCGCGGCAGAAGGCCAGGATGGCGCCTGCCGTGGCGGCGTCCGGCGCATGGCCGGGGGCCAGCGAGACGAAGGCCTTGGGAACAGCCAGCCTCAGCGGGTCGGGTGATGGCACCACGGCGGCCTCGGCCACGGCAGGGTGCTCGATCAGCACCGATTCCAGTTCGAAAGGGCTGATGCGGTAGTCGCTGGCCTTGAACACATCGTCGGAACGGCCGACGTAGGTGATGTAGCCATCGGCATCGCGCTGCGCGACATCGCCGGTGTGATAGTGACCGTCGCGCAGCACCTCGGCCGTCTTGGCTTCGTCGCCGGCATAGCCGCGCATCAGCCCGGTGGGGCGCGGCTGCAGTTCCAGGCTGATCTCGCCTTCTTCGGCGCTGTGGCCTTCGGGGTCGAGCAGGCGCACGCGGTAGCCCGGCAGCGGCCGGCCCATCGAGCCGAACACCATCTTCTGCCCCGGCGGGTTGCCGACGACGGCGGTGGTCTCGGTCTGGCCGAAGCCGTCGCGGATGGTCACGCCCCAGGCCGCGCGCACGCGCTCGATGACTTCGGGGTTCAGCGGCTCGCCGGCCGAAAGCGCCTCGCGCAGCTGAACCGGCCAGGCGTTCAGATCTTCCTGGATCAGCATGCGCCACACGGTCGGCGGGGCGCACAGGCTGGTGAGCTGCTTGTCCACCAGAATCTGCAGCACGCGCCTGGCATCGAAGCGCGCATAGTTGAAGATGAAGACGCAGGCACCGGCATTCCAGGGCGCGAAGAAGCAGCTCCAGGCGTGCTTGCCCCAGCCGGG
>JBBSCX010000486.1:0-2272 GCA_038249905.1 Burkholderiales bacterium | reverse complement strand
GTGAAAAGATCCTCGGCACATTCGGTCACCACCTTGATGCCGGGATGCCGAAAATGCAACAGACTGAACTCGGGACTCCTGAGGTACTCGGTGATCAGGGTATGGAGATTGACCGGTTCCTTGACCGCCCCCCCGCGCCGCGCCACGTCGCCCCCACCACCAGCCGGACGCGGGTCCGGCGCCTGCCCGCGGCCTTCCGGGCCTGCACGCGGGTGTCCAGGGGGGCCGGGGGCGGGGTTGCAGCGGGTGCAGCGGGTGCAGTGGGTGCAGCGGGTGCAGACGCTGCCGCGGCCGGCGCCACCGCCACCGCCGCCGCAGCGGCGGTGCCCGGTTCATCGGCCGCCGCCGCCGGCAGGCCGCACAGCAGCGCCGCCAGCACCACGGCGCCCCGGCCCAGCGGTGCAAGGAAAGATCGACCAAGGTGTGCCATGTCAGCCGGGCTCTCAGTAGGTGGACGAGACGAAGACCTGCAGCACCTTGGCGTCGTAGCTGTAAGGCTGGCCGGTGCGCAGGTCGGTGAAGTCGGCGAAGCGGAAGCGCTTGAGCTCGACCGCGCCGGTCAGCTTCACGCCGTAACGCGATGGCAGTCCGGGCACGGTCCAGCTCAGCTTGGCGCCCAGACCCAGGGTCTTGAAGCTGCTGAGCTGGCGGTTGCGCGAGACGAACACGGTCTCGACCTGCGCGTTGTCGCTGTAGAAGAGCGCCTTGCCCTGGCTGTAGCTGCGCACGCTGACATCGGCCAGCAATGCCGGCCCGAACTGCCGCGCCACCGCCAGTTCGACGGTGTGCGCGCGCACGTCCCAGGTGTCCCAGAAGTAGCGGTAGTCGGCACGCAGCGATGTGCCCGCCGCCACCTCGCCCAGCGTGCGCAGCTTGACCGCGCGGCTGCTGCGCGTGCGCGGATTGCGCTCGGGCACGGCGGCGCCGAACACACGCGCGGCGCGATAGGGGCTGCCCAGGTAGCCGGTGTCGGAGATGGCCTCGAAGTTGGCGCTGGCCAGCCAGCGTGGCGACAGGATCTGCGTTGCACCGGCGCGGTACTGCCAGCGTGTGGCCTGGTCGAAGAAGCCGCCGCTGCTGAGGTCGGCAACGCCGCGCGAATGGCGGCCCACGCGGTCGCGCGCACGGCTGAAGCCCAGGTTCAGCGTCGTCATGCCGCCGAACACTTCGTGCGCCACGTCCAGCGACAGGGTGTCGGCGTGATAGTCGGGTTCGCGGCTGCGGTTCAGGCCCAGCGTCAGGGTGCTGTCGCGCACCACGATGTCGGCGCCCAGGTCCCAGGCGGTGCGGGTTTCGCGGAAGGGGCTGGCGGTGGTGACGACATCGATGGAGGCGTTGCTGACCGCATCGACGTAGTACTGCGCCGACAGCGACACGCGGTCGGCCAGGCTCTTGCGCACCAGCAGCGCCGGGCCCGTGGCCTGCACGCCGCCACCGTCGTAGACGTGATAGATCAGTTCGGCCTTGTCCTCGGGCAGCGGCATGGCCTGCGCGGCGCCACTGGCCATGGCCCCGCCCAGCAAGGCCTTCAGCAGGGCGCCGACTTGTGCCCTGACTTTTGCCCGGGTGCAGGCCCAGGCCCAGCCACGGCCGACGCGCCCTTCAGTTGCAGCCACAGCCGCCCCCTTGCACGCCGGTGGCACCGCGCGCGCCTTCGCGCACGGCGTGGATGTGTTCGCGGTGCTTGTCGGCCAGCGCGTGGCGCTGCCACTGCAGGATGGGGTCGGCCAGCCGTTCACGTTCGTAGGGCTTGACCCAGGGCTCGATCGAACCGCAGGCGCCCAGCAGCAGGCTGGCTGCCAGCAGGCTGAAGGTGGCGATGGCGCGTCGCATCGTCATTCCTTCACCAGCGCGCGGATCTGCTGCTCGTAGGTGACTTCCATGCCTTCGCGGTAGCCGCGGTGCAGGTGGCGAACGGTGCCGTCGCGGTCGATCAGCACCGTGCCGGGCATGGCGTTCAGGTCCCAGCGCCGACTGACGGCCTTGCCGGCGTCGTGCAGCACCGGGAAGTTCAGGCCCATGCGGGCGGCCATCTGCGCACCCACGCGCGCGTCCTCGTCCACGTTCACGCCCAGCAGCAAAAAGCCGGCGTCCTTGTAGCGGCCGTACAGCCGGTTCAGGTGCGGCATCTCCTGGCGGCAGGGGCCGCACCAAGTGGCCCAGAAGTTGACCATCACCACCTGGCCGCGCTGCTCGTGCAGGCGCAGTGCGCGGCCGTCGCTGGTGCGCAAGGTGAAGTCCGGTGCGGGCGTGGCGGGCACGATGACCGTCG
>JBBSCX010000485.1:0-2272 GCA_038249905.1 Burkholderiales bacterium | reverse complement strand
GTCGGGCTGCGGCACGCCCACGGCCATGCGTGCCGTCATCTCGCTGGCGACGTTGCCGATGTCGATCTGGCCGACCGCGATATCGAAGGCGCGGCCGTCTAGCGAGGCTGCTTTGGTCAGCCCCGTGATGGCGTGTTTGGTGGCCGTGTAGGCCATGCTGCCCGGGCGCGGCGAGTGCGCCGAAATGCTGCCGTTGTTGATGATGCGGCCGCCCATGGGCTGCTGTGCCCGCATCAGCCGGAAGGCGTTGCTCAGGCAGTAGAAGGCGCCATTGAGGTTGATGTCGACGGCCTGCTTCCAGGTCTCGGCGGCGTAGGCGTCGGGCAGGGTGCCGGGCAGCATGATGCCGGCGTTGTTGAAGAGCAGGTCGAGCCGGCCGCAGCGCTGCTGCACGGTGTCGAAGAGCTGCGTCACGGCGGCAGCGTCAGACACGTCGCAGGGCATGGCAATGCCGCGCGCGCCGTCGGCGCCCGCGTCTGCGATGGTTGCTTGCAGCGCAGCATCACGCCGGCCGACGAGAACAACCTGCCAGCCATCGCGCAAAAGCGCAGTGGTGCAGGCCTTGCCGATGCCGCTGCCGGCACCGGTGACGAGGGCAACTCGGGTCATGACGAATGCCCGGAGAACGGGCCAGGCGAGTGAAAGGCGGCGCCGATGATGCACCATGCGAACCTCGGCCAACGACCGCAGATGCCCCCATGGAATTCACCAAAGTTGTTCTCTACACCGGCGAAGACGGCCGCGCGCGTTTCCGCGAAGAAGCGGTGCCGCTCAGCGCAGGCAAGCCCCAGGCGAGGCTGTCGGCGCTGATGCCCAGCGGCGGGCTGCAACTGCGCACGAGCCCGGTGGGCTTTCGCAGTGACTTTCACTGCACCGAGAACCCGCAGTGGCTGTTTGTTCTGGGCGGCGCGATGGAGATCGGCCTGCAGGACGGCAGCAAGCGCGTATTCACTCCCGGCCAGCACTTCTACTCGGCCGACACGCTGCCCGCCGGCGCCATGTTTGACGCGAAACTGCACGGCCACAACAGCAGACAGGTGGGCGACGAACCGCTGGTCACCGCCTTCGTGCGCGGCTGACGCTCAGTAGAGCGTCGCCGTCTGACGCGCCTGCAGCGCCGCGTCGTAAGCCTGGCCGTCGATGGCGGCCTGGCTCAGGCACTGAAGGATGGCGCCGGGCGAGGGCAGGGTGCCGGCAGCGACGTGACGCGACGGGTCCCACAGGCCTGAACGTTTGATGGCCCGCGCGCACTGGAAAAAAACGCTGCGCACGCTGACCACCAGCACCGAGGCCGGCAGCTGGCCATCCACCGCAAACCGCTCGCACAGCGCAGGCAGGGCGCTGATGCGCGCCGTGCCGTTCACGCGCAAGGCTTCACCGGCGCCCGGGACGAGGAAAAGCAGGGCGACACGGGGGTCGTGCGCAATGTTGCGCAGGCTGTCGATGCGCTGGTTGCCGCGGCGGTCGGGCACCAGCAGCGTGTGTTCGTCGGCCACCGTCACGAAGCCAGGTGCGTCGCCACGCGGTGAAGTGTCCAGGCCCTCATGGCCCAGGGTGGCCAGCACGCAGAAGGGTGATGCTTCGATGTAGGGGCGGTACAGCGGGTGTACGTGGTCGGCCACCTTCTGCACGGAGGTAGCGCCGGGGACGGCGTTGTAGATGTGACGCAGTGCGGCTTCGTCGCGCAGGTCGGCCGAGCGGTCGGCGGCCAGTTGCAGCAGCGTGCTGGCACTGATGTTCATGCGCTGCAGTTCATGCGCCGATGCGCCCCAACAGCAGGTACTCCATCAGCGCCTTCTGCGCGTGCATGCGGTTTTCGGCTTCGTCCCACACCACACTTTGCGGGCCATCGATGACCTCGGCCTGCACCTCTTCGCCGCGGTGTGCGGGCAGGCAATGCATGAAGAGGGCGTCGGGCTGGGCCACGGCCATCATCTCTTCATCCACGCACCAGTCGACGAAGGCCTTGCGACGCTCTTCGTTCTGCGCCTCGTAGCCCATGCTGGTCCAGACGTCGGTGGTGACGAGGTGCGCGCCTTCGCAGGCCTGCATCGGGTGGTTGAAAACCTTGTAGCAGCTGGTGTCGCGGACGCCGGCCACGGCGGCATCCACCTCGTAGCCGCTGGGCGTGCTGACGTGCACCGTGAAGCCCAGGATCTCGGCCGCCTGCAGCCAGGTGTGGGCCATGTTGTTGCCGTCACCGACCCAGGCCACGGTCTTGCCCTGGATCGAGCCGCGGTGCTCGATGTAGGTGAAGACGTCGGCCAGGATC
>JBBSCX010000484.1:0-2292 GCA_038249905.1 Burkholderiales bacterium | reverse complement strand
GGCACCGGCGGCCAGGCCGCGGGCCGCGTCGACGCCCTGCTGCACCGCAGACAACGGCAACTGCGGCCCGCGTTCGAGCCAGTCGTCGGCCTGGCGTGCCGCGTCGGCCGCCAGCATGTCGCGCAGCTGCGGTGCCAGCAGCGGCTCGTCGTGGTCGACCTGCAGCAGCCAGGCGTCGACAGTGTCTGGTGGCCGCTCACCGGCGCTGTCGAACAGGGCCGACAGCCGTGCCCAGGCGACGGCGGTGAGCGGCTGCTTCACGGCGGGGGTCGGCTTCGCGTTGTCCATCACACCCAGATTCACGCGCAGCGCATGCCAAAGCGGACACGGCGCGCGGCCACCGGGCTCAAGGTTTCAGCGCCACGACGAGAAAGGCCCGCGCCTTTGCCCAGTCGCGGCGCACCGTGCGTTCGGTCAGGCCCAGCGCCGCGGCGATGTCGGCCTCTGACAGGCCCGCGAACCAGCGCATTTCGACCACCTGCGCCAGCCGTGGGTCGAGCGCGGCCAGTTCGTCCAGCGCCGCGGCCACGTCCAGCACGTCGGGGTCGGTCGAGGCCACGGCGTCGCTGACGGCGGTGTCCAGCGTCACGAAGTCCAGGCCGCCGCCGCGGCGCCCGGCCTGGCTGCGCCGGGCGATGTCCGTGATCACCGACCGCATCACACGAGCAGCGTGGGCCAGGAAGTGCTGCCGATCATCGAAGCCCAGCTTGCCGCTGGCCTGCAGACGCAGCCAGCTCTCGTGCACCAGGGCGCCGGTGTCGGCCATCGTCACGCGCTGGCCACGCCGCAGACGGGCACGCGCCATCGCAGCCAGTTCCGGGTAAAGCAGGCTGAAGACGCGGTCCAGCGCCTGCGCGTCGCCGGCACCGGCCAGACCGAAGAGACCCGTGAGTTCGCCCATTTGCACCGGAATCTAACGCGGCCTCGGCCTCGGTTGCAGCTCTTGCAGGCGTGCAGTCGAACGGCTGGACGGGACCGCCCACCCCTTCATTCCGGGGGGTGCTGATCGACCGCGTGTCCTGTGCCCCGGGCCCGCTGCGTGAAACCAGACAGAGGCCCGGTGCAGACCGGCACGGGGCCGGCCTTCCCGACCCACCCTGCCTGGAGACCTTCGATGAACTCGTCATGGAACCTGCCGCGCCTTTGCATTGCGGCCACCACCCTGGCACTGGGCCTGAGCGCCAGCGTCTTCGCCACCACCATCACGCCGTACAACGATGCGTTGCTGGCCTGGCATTCGCCGGACGTGCAACCGCCGGCCTTCTTCGCCACTCAGAGGGTGCGCCAACTGCAGCAACCGAACGGCAACCTGCTGGCGGCCAGCACACAGTACGCCGGCAGCGACGGCTGGGGCAGCGTCGGCGGCCTGGCTTCGGCCGACCTGGCCAGCGGCCAGCTCAAGTCGCGGTCGGCAGTGAACTTCGTCTCGCCGCCCGACGCCGCCCTGTACATGCAGAGCAACGCCCGTTTCGGCGACGGCTTTCGCACCAATACCGCGGCCGGGTCGCCTTTCACCTGGGTGCCGGGCCAGGGCGCACGCTTCTCGATGCGCCTGGACGGCACGATGACGTCCACGCCGCAGCCGCTCGAGGCCATGAACGGCGGGGCCTTCCTGATCCTGACGCTGTTCCAGCCCGGCACGCTGACCCCTGAACAGAACGCCATCTCCGGCCCGAACATCATCAGGAGCTACACCTACTACCTGGGCAATCCCAACCAGAACCTGGTTTCCTGCTTCATGGGCAGCTGCGTTCCCGTCATTCCCGCGGCCATCTTCACGAGCTTTGCCGACGGCCTGGACATCGTGCAGGACATCAACCCCGGCGGCGACTTCGACTGGCAGGTGCTGCTGGGTGCCGCCGGCTGGCAGACCATGCCCGGCTCGTTCGACTTCGACTTCTCGCACACTGTCACCGTCGGCTACCAGGGCCCGGCCGGCGCGCTGACGTCGTCCGTCTCCGGGGCGTTCAACAACATCGGTGCTCCGCTGCCCGTGCCCGAGCCTGGCGCGTGGTCGCTGATGCTGGCCGGCCTGGCCGCCACCGGCTGGATGGTGCGCCGCCGCCGCGCCTGATTTCTCGCGCCTGATCCAGCCCGCCGCAGGCCAAGCGGCATGTCGGCGGCCCCATGGGGACGAGCCCGTTTCGCGGTAAGCGCAGAAGAACAACGAGCCGTCGACTGTGGGGGGTGTGAGCCGCTGTCACGCCACGTTCACACCGGGCGCGAAAACTCGGTCGCTCCAACAGCCAGGAGACCTCCCGCCATGCCATCGCACTTCATGCTCACCGCCTT
>JBBSCX010000483.1:0-2300 GCA_038249905.1 Burkholderiales bacterium | reverse complement strand
GGCGGTCCCAGAAGTCGGCCGGCAATGCCAGCACACCGGTGTACAGCAGGTCGCCGTCTTCCAGCGTCTTGTCGTTGGTGTAGTCCTCCGCCGGCAGACCCAACGCGCGCGCCTTGACGCGCATGTTGATGTCTTTGGATACCAGCACCACCTCGCGCCCGGGATGCATCTCGCGCAGCGACTGCACCACGCCCAGGATCTGGTTGTCGGCCTTGCCCTGCGGCAATCCGGCGGGCAATTTGATCTCCAGAAGCATGGTCTGGAAGAACAATTTGCCGCCGGCCTCGCGGTGGCCGGTCTGGGCCAGCGGAATGCCGGCGCGGGTGTCGAGTTGCCCGTCCTTCTCGACGAAGTTGGCCAGGGCGTCGAGTTCACGGCTGACCTGGCGCACGTTGCGTGCGACCTCGCTCATGCCCTTCTTGTGGCCATCGAGTTCTTCCAGCGTGATCATGGGCAGGAAGACATCGTGTTCCTCGAAGCGGAACAGGCTCGTGGGGTCGTGCATCAGCACATTGGTGTCGAGCACGAAAAGTTTGGCCGGCCCGCTGCCGCGGGTCTTGCGCTGCCGCGGGGCAGGGGACGGGGCTGCGACCGGGCTGGCCGTCGGTGTGGCCGCCGAAGGCGCAGGTGCAAAGGCCATCGTGCGTGCGGCCGGAAGGGCCACCACCTTGGGCGTCGGAGACGGTGGACGGGCTGGTGGCTGGTCAGGCGCGGGTGCAGGTGCGGACGCCCTGGCGGGCGCCAGCGACGGCAGCAGTGCGGGGGCGTCCTTGCGCGCCGGTCTGGTGGTCCGGGAAGAGGGCGCCGCTGGTGCACTCGGCGATCCCTGGGCGGACGTGGGCCGTGCCGCGGCCGCTGTGTCGGTGGCCTCCAGATCGGCCAGCTTCAGCATGTCGGCGGGGCGGGTGGGTGGCTTGGGCAGTGGCATGGGGGGATGGGATCAGCAAGGCCGCGCAGCGGTGTGCTCGGCGCAGAAAACAAAAAGCCGCACAGACGGCTGTGCGGCTCGGCGGTATGGCGGCAACCCGCGAGAGGTGCGCGTGGCGTTCAGACAGGGCCTCGTACGGACGACGTCGTTCAGGCCGCCTTCTTCAGGTCCTTCACGGCCTGCAGCACTTCATCGACATGGCCGGCCACCTTGATGCCACGCCACTCGGCGCGCATCACGCCCTCGGCGTCGATCAGGAAGGTGCTGCGCTCGATGCCCTTGACCTTCTTGCCGTACATGATCTTGTTCTTGACCACGCCGAACATGTGGCAGAGCTTTTCTTCGGTGTCGGCAATCAGCTCGAAAGGCAATTCGAGATTGGTCTTGAACTTGTCATGCGACACCATGTTGTCGCGCGAGACGCCGAACACCACGGCGCCTGCGTCGACGAATTCCTGGTGTTGATCGCGGAACTGCATGGCCTCGGTGGTGCAGCCGGGTGTGGCGTCCTTGGGGTAGAAATACAGCACCACGGCCTTGCCCAGATGCGACTGGGGCGTGAACCTCACTCCCCCCGTGGCGTAGGCTTCGAATTCCGGGAGGGCTTTGTTGACTACAGGCGTCATAAGGGGGTGTTCTCGGAAGGCGCTGAAGCAGCGTGAGGCGCAGGCACGTTCGGCCCTGGACTGCGCGGTGCCGAAACCGGCTCAACCCGTCATTATAAAGTGCGGCGTCGACGCCGCCTGCCGCATCGGGACCCGACGGGCTCCCGCAGGCGGGGGGCGGGCGCTGCCGGGCCCCGCGTCCGCGCTCAGTCCGGCGTCTCCAGCAACAGCGCGGCCAGCACCGATCGGCCCTCGCTGGCCAGCACGTTGAAGGTGCGGCAGGCGGCCGGCGTGTCCATGGTCTCGACGCCGATGCCGGCGTCGATCAGCGGGCGCAGCAGGGCCGGATGCACGAAGCGCAGTCGCGCGCCGCTGCCGAAGATCACGACCTCGGGTCGCAGCGCGACGGCCTGCGCGAAGTGTGCGGCGTCCAGTGCGGCATGCGCCGTCGGCGGCCAGGCCTGCACGATCCCCTGCCACGGCACCAGCAGGCTGTGGACCCAGGACTGCGCGCCCACCCACACGCGGCCGGGTTCCTGGCGTGTGATCAGGTTGACGCCTTCGCGAGTGTCGGGCTGGAACTTCATGCGTGGATAATTCCAGGTTTGCCGAAAGTGCCTTGAAGTGCCCTGTCTCGGGCGTCGATTGCTACTTGCACCACAGGCCCAGGAGGCCCCTTGAACCCCATCATGAAGCCCGTTGCCCGTTCCGCCAAGCTTGCCAGCGTGGCCTACGACATTCGCGGCCCCGTGCTCGACAAGGCTCGG
>JBBSCX010000482.1:0-2318 GCA_038249905.1 Burkholderiales bacterium | reverse complement strand
CTTGCCGACCACGTTGTTGCGGATGATGATGTGGTGCGGCTTGGCATCGGGCGCGTTGCGCCGGCCTTCGACGAGGATGCCGTTGCTGTTGAAGTAGGCATCGGGCTTGGGGTTCTTGGCGTCGGCCAGGGCCCGTATCAGCGCAATGGCGTCGTTGTTGCCCATGACGTGAAAGCCGTCGATCACTTGGTACGCGCCGGTGATCTGAACACCAGCCCAGCCCGAGGCGCGGATCTCGGCGCGCTGGCCGGGCACCGGCTTCCAGGTGATCCAGCCGTCGGGCCGGCCTCGGCTGCGGATGGTCACCACCGCGCCGCCGTCGGTCTTGTCGTCCGAGCCGTAGATGCCGTCACCGACCAGCACGGTGTCGCCCGGCTGCACCAGGGCGTCAGCGCGCTGCAGCGTACGCAACGCCGTCGCAGGCGTGCGGCCGTCGCTGGCGTCATTGCCATTGGGTGCGACATGCCAGTCGCGTGCGTGGGCCGGCAGGCACAGTGCGGCCAGCAGCAGCAACGTTGGACTCAGTAAGCGATGCAGGAACGGGCGACGAACGAATGCGTTCATGGGTTGGGCCTTTGCGGGGGCTGAATTGGGCTGCGCGTCAGACGATGGCGTTGTTGCGCATCACCTCGCTGTACCAATGCGCGCTGGCCTTCGGTGTGCGCTGCTGGGTCTCGAAATCGCAATACACGACACCGAAGCGGCGGGCGTAGCCGTCGGCCCACTCGAAGTTGTCCATGAACGACCACAGGAAGTAGCCGTCGATCGGCACGCCGTCGTCGATGGCGCGCTGCACTTCGCGCAGGTAGTTGCGCAGGTAGTCGCGGCGGTGCAGGTCCAGCACCTCGCCGCCAACGGGCGGCAGGTCGTTGTAGCCGGCGCCGTTCTCGGTGATGTGGATGGATGGCACGCCATAGACCTCGGCAGCCAGCCGTGGCCCCCAGTAGATGGCCTGCGGCGTGTGTTTGAGCCAGGGCGCATCGGCGCAGGGGAACGAGGGCGGGAAGGGCAAGAATTCGGGCCGGCCATCGGCACCGGCGCGCACGAAACGGCCACGGTAGATGTTCAGGCCCAAAAAGTCGGTGGGTTGCGAGATGGCTTGCATGTCACCGGCTTGCACATGGGGCGCGTCGGCGCCGGCCTGCTGAAGGTAGTCGGGGTGGTAGCGGCCGCGGTAGATGGGCTCGAGCACGCGCGTGTTCTCGCTGATGAAGGCGGCGCGTGCGGCCTCGATGTCGGCTGCGCATTCCACCAGCGGAATCATGGCTTCCGAGCAATCGGTCAGGCCGACGATGGCGCCTGGCCCGCCGAACTCGCGCACGGCGCGCACCGCGTGGCCGTGGGCCAGCAGCGCGTGGTGATAAGTCTGGTTGACGACCTGTTCGGGCATGCAAAGGCCCGGGGCCTTGGAGCCGTCACCGTAACCGTGGCGCGTGAAGCAAATGATCTCGTTGAGCGTGATCCAGTGCTTGACGCGGTTACCGTAGCGTTTCACCAGCGTCTCGGCGTAAGGC
The DNA here is from genome assembly GCA_038249905.1 of Burkholderiales bacterium. Taxonomy (GTDB): domain Bacteria; phylum Pseudomonadota; class Gammaproteobacteria; order Burkholderiales; family Burkholderiaceae_C; genus Rubrivivax. The sequence continues at coordinate 804 of JBBSCX010000482.1, read as the reverse complement.
TTGAACGCGTCAGCCGTCGCGCGCGAGCGCCAGCCGCCGTGGCGGTCTTCCAGCGCCTGCGGCAAGTCCCAGTGGAACATCGTCACCCAGGGCGTCAAGCCGAGTTGCAGAGCCTTGTCGATCAGCCGGTCGTAGAAGGCCAGGCCGGCTTCGTTGACCTCGTGGTCGCCGTTCGGGCAGATGCGCGGCCAGGCGATCGACAGGCGGTAATGGCGCGCACCCAGCGCGGCCATCAGGGCCAGATCGTCGGCGTAGCGGTGGTAGTGGTCACAGGCGACGTCGAGCGTGTCGCCGTTGTGCACCTTGCCGGGCAGGCGCGCGAAGGTGTCCCACACCGAGGCGCTCTTGCCGTCGTCGAAAGCCGCGCCTTCGATCTGCGGCGCCGCAGCGGCGAAACCCCAGACGAAGTCGGATGGGAAGGGGCGTTGGATTGGCTGGATGGTCATGGCAGGGGGTTCGAAGCAGGGGATCAAAAGGAATACGTTTGTAACGCGCGTTAGTGATTCTAGTAACGGATGCTGGAAATGGGGGTCTGGTTTACGCCAGTACCGTGTGCTCGAGCAGCGCCTGAACGTCTGTCGGCCCGGGCGGACTGGCACCCGATTGCTGGCAGGCTGCAGCGCCCGCGGCGACGGCGAAGCGCAGATGTTCTGACGGCAGTGCGCCGCTGCGCTGTATCAGGCTGGCCAGCAGGGCGGCCATGCAGGCGTCGCCGGCGCCGACCGTGTCGGCCACCGTCACCGCAGGCGGCAACGCGGTCCAGTGCTGTGCGCCTTCGTGCAGCGTTGCACCGCGGGCACCCAG
>JBBSCX010000481.1:0-2328 GCA_038249905.1 Burkholderiales bacterium | reverse complement strand
GCGATGTGCTGCAGGCGGTGGAGCGCCGCTTCGAGTTGCAGCCTGCGGATCTGCGTTACAGCGCCGCCATGCTGCGCGAGTACGGCAACCTCTCCAGCGCCTTCGTCTACTTCGTTCTGCAGGCTGCCATCGCCGACGCTGCGCCCGATGGTTGGTGGTGGCTGTCGGCCTTCGGCGCTGGCTTCAGTTGCCACGGGGCCTTGCTGCGAGTGCAGGGATGAGCCGAACGCAGAGCGAGGTGCTGGACCGCTCGCCAGGCCATACGCTGGGCCACGCGCTGGGCATCAACCTGCCCCGCGTCGTGCTGCCCGAGGTGCTGGACGGACTGGCCGCCGAAGATCAGGCCGCCCAGCGTTCACGCCGCGACCTGCAGCGCATCCACCGCGCCATGGGCACACGTGCGACGCTGTTGCGCGCGCTGCGGGCACTGCCGCTGCCGCACGCCCGCACCGCGTCGTCTGCACCGCTTCGGGTGCTGGAACTGGGTGCCGGAGACGGCAGCCTGATGATGGGCGTCGCGCGCGCACTGCAAGGCCGGTGGCCTACGGTGGCCTTGACGCTGATTGATCGCCTGCCCTTGCTGACAGCGGCCACCGTGGCCGATTACGCGCTGGTGGGCTGGACCGCCACGGCCGAGGTCGGCGACGCGCTCGACTGGGCGGCCAGAGCGCAGGCTGAGTCCAAGGCCAGGAGTCTGGCGCCGCAGGTTGCTCCGCGCTGGGACCTCATCGTCGCCAACCTGTTCCTGCACCACTTCAAGAGCGCTGAGCTGGCTGCGCTGCTGGCGGCGGTGGCGGGCAGCAGCGCGCATTTTGTTGCCTGCGAGCCGCGCCGCGCCTGGCTAGCCTGGGCAGGCAGCCACCTGGTGGGTGCGCTGGGCGCCAACGCGGTGACGCGAGAAGACGCCGTGCTGAGCGTGCATGCCGGCTTTCGCGATCAGGAGTTGTGCGCGCTCTGGCCCGCATCAACCCCTGGCTGGAACCTTTCCGAGACGGCGGCCGGTCTGTTCAGCCACTGCTTCGTGGCCTCTCGGGCTGTGGGGTCGAGGATGAGGGCTCGCTGATGCAAACCCGTTTCGATGCGTTGATCATCGGCGCCGGTCCGGCCGGCAGCAGCGCCGCGATCCTGCTGGCCACGGCAGGCTGGTCGGTGGCCTTGATCGAGAAGCAGCCCTTCCCGCGCCGCAAAGTCTGTGGCGAGTGCGTTGCGGCAAGCAATCTGCCCCTGCTGGACGCCTTGGGCATCGGCGGCGATTTTGCAGACCAGGCGGGGCCTGAGCTGAAGCGCGTCGCGCTGATGCGGGGCTCGCAAAGCGTCTGGGCCGACCTGCCACCCGCTGCGCACGCCCGCCATCCCTGGGGGCGGGCCGTGGGCCGCGAGACCCTTGACACACTGTTGCTGGCCCGCGCACAGGCGGTCGGCGCTACGGTGTTGCAGCCTTGGGCAGTGCAGGCGATCAGCGGCGTTGCCGGCAACCACCGTTGCACGGTGCGCCAAGTGGAGGGCGGTCTGCTGAAGCAGTTGCAAGCGCCCGTGGCGATCCTGGCCCATGGCTCGTGGGAGCCGCTGCCAGAGGAACGCGCTGTGCAACGCCTGGCCCGCAGCGGCAGTGACCTGCTCGCTTTCAAGGCCAACTTCTCTGGCGCCCAACTGGCCGCCGGTCTGCTGCCCGTGCTCGCCTTCGATGGCGGCTACGGCGGCATGGTGCTGGCAGACGGTGGTCTGATGACGCTGGCCTGTTGCATCCGCGCCGACCGTCTGGATGCCTTGCGCCGGGCTGCGCCTGGCAGGGCCGCGGGCGAGGTGGTCGAAGACATGCTGATGCGCCAATGCAAGGGTGTTGCTGAAGCCCTGGATGGCGCGAAGCGTTGCGGCGCCTGGCTTGCGTCCGGGCCCTTGCGCCCCGGTGTGCGGCTCCGCGACGACGACAAGGCTTTCCGCATCGGCAACGCCGCCGGCGAAGCGCATCCCATCATCGGCGAAGGCATCAGCATGGCCTTGCAGTCAGCCTGGCTGCTGTGCGCCCAGTTGGAGGCCGCGCGGCCAGGGCGCGGCGCCGGCACACAGGCCCTCTGGCAGCGCGACGCCCGCCAGCGCTACGCGGCCGACTGGCGGCGCCATTTCATACCGCGTTTGCGTATGGCCGCAGCATTGGCCCACCTGGCCATGCGGCCTGTCGGCGCAACGGCCTTGATGGCCACCTTGAAGCGCTTCCCGAACCTGTTGACGCGTGGCGCTCGCTGGAGTGGCAAGGTCAGCAGCATCACCGATGGTGCCGCCCTTGCCGGGCTTGAGCGCGGGATGCCGACGTCAGCCTTGGCAGCGCTG
>JBBSCX010000480.1:0-2334 GCA_038249905.1 Burkholderiales bacterium | reverse complement strand
CGGGCCGGCAACGGCACCGACTGCTGCTCGGCCCAGTTCGCTGCCGGGTTCAACACGCGCAACCGCCGGCCATCCTGGCTGGGCAGGACGAGCAGGCCCCGCAACCAGACCGAGAGATCGAGCTCCCGGCTGCCGATGCGGTGCGTGCTGACATCGTTCATCAGCCGGCGCCGGGTCAGCTGCTGGCCGTCACGTTGCTCAGTCAGTTGGTAAACATGCAAGACACCGCCGATGTGCGGTGTGTGCACGGCCAGCATCTGACGGCCGTCGGTGGTGGGCGCCAGCCAGCGATGAAAGCCACCGACGGTGTCGCCGATCGCGGCAATCTGTAAACCCGGCTTGCGGGCTGGGTCGGCCGTCACCAGCACAAGCTGCCCACCGTCGGGCCCTGCGCGCACGGTCAGAAGGCCCAAGCGTGCAGGCGTACCCGGCAGCGCCACAGGCCTTAGCGCGATGTCCTCGAAAACATGCGGCGCCGGCAGGGTCAAGCTGCGCAGCACGTCCAGCCCGTGGCGTTCAAGCCAGAGCACACGCGTGGCCTCGATGCCGTCGCCCAGCACGCCGTGGTCGTAGCGGCTGGCATCGGGCCCGGCCAGCACTGCGATGTGCCCGCCGTCACCGCCGCCGTCCAGGTCGACCTGCAGGGGCCGCGCGTCGGGCAGTACGGCGTCTTGCGAGCGCGCCACTTCGCGCCAACGCCCGGCGCCGTCGGGTTCGAAGCGGGCGATGCGGTAACTGGGCGGGTCGGTGCGTCGCGGGCTTTCCGTCTGGCCTGCCGTCACGCTCACCACACCCACCACGGCCAGCGGCAAGATCAGCAGCCCCGCGTGCAACGCCAGGCCGGCAGACGGCGCCGTGCGCACGCGGTCGTCTTCCCAGACCCACAGCCCACCGCTGGCCATGCGTGCGGCGATGCGACCATGGCCGGTGGCCAGGGGCGTGGCTGGGTCGAGCCCGTCAGCCAGGCGCTGGGGCGCCTGGCCGGTCAGCGACAAGGCCCAAAGGCTGCCGCTGACTCCCGTGCCCAGCAGCCCCGACAGGCCGCCCGCATGCAACTGGCGCATCGGCTCGGGGGCAGCGACGGCGCGTACCAACCACGGCGTCGGTTGAACTGCAGCTACCGCATGCCAGCCCAACGCGCCCAAGCCTGCCAGCAGCGCATCGCGACGGGAGCAGCGCAGCACCTGCTTGCGCACCTTCAAACCGCGCCGATGTATTCGCCGCGCGCCGGGTAGTTCTTGTCCAGCGCGAAGTCCAGTGCCGCCAGCAATTCGTCGAAGTGCGGCCGCGCGAAGGGCATGGTCTGCACGGCGCCGTAGTACAGCGTGCCGTCAGGGCGCACGATGAAGACGCCGGGTTCAGAGAACAACGGCGGCTCTTCGATGCCGATGGACGTGGTGCCGCGCGAGGTGCTGATGTACAGGCCCCACGCGCGCGCCGTGGCCAGACTCAGGTCGTAGCCCATACGCAAGGCCGGGGCGTGAAGCTTGTCGGCCATGGCCTGTGCGCGGTCGCGGCCGTCGCTGGAGATGGCGACGGTCTTCACGCCACGTTTTTCGAACTCAGGCTGCAACCGGCCCAGTTCGAGCAGGTACTTCAGGCAGATCGGGCAATGCAGGCCACGGTAGAAGACGACCAGCGTGAATTTCGGCGCTGCGTCTTCGCCGAGATTGAAGCTGCCATGGGCCAGTGTCGGAACCTGCAAGGGCGGGACGGCCTGGCGCGGCATCAGCGGGGACAGTGGCTGCGAGGCGGTCATGGGCTTTCTCCAGTGTTCAGGAATGCCTTCACTCTACTGGCAAGGCCGGGGCGACCGGGGCGACCGAGGCGACCAAGGCGATTTGGCAGCGGTTCGTTTCCAACTGCGTCCAGTTCACATCGACGCGGGCGTTTGGGCGTGTCAGACGCAAAGGGGCGGCGCAGGCCTGGCAGGGTGTACCCCGCGCGAGTTGTCAAGCCGTGGCGACCGACCGTGCGCCAAGCTCGCAGGTTTCGAGGTATCGCGTCGCTGCCGCCGGCGCCAAGGGTTTGGAAATCAAGTAGCCCTGAGCGACATCGCAGCCCAGCGCAGCAAGCAGCTCGCGCTCCTCGGCCCGTTCGATGCCCTCGGCGGTGACCGACATCTGCAGGCTATGCCCAAGCTCGATGATGGTGGCCAGCAGCGCCCGAGCCTCGGGCTTCAGGTCGGCCCCGGCCACGAAGCTGCGGTCGATCTTTATCTCGCTCACCGGCAGGCGGTGCAGGTAGGCCAGTGACGAATAACCCGTTCCGAAGTCGTCGATGGAGAGCTGAACGCCCAGTGCGCGCAAGGCGTGCAGTACCGGCAGCACGCGG
>JBBSCX010000479.1:0-2358 GCA_038249905.1 Burkholderiales bacterium | reverse complement strand
GTCAGCGTGTCGACGATGTTGAGCGTGATCTTGGCGTAGGCCACATGCTTCTTGCCGCGGCCCAGCAGGCCGAACAGCGCCTGGTCGCCGACTTCCTTGCGGCCGAATTCCGAGATGTCGCCCGTGACCACAAATGAAGCGCCGCGCAGCGTCTGCGCCTGGCCGGCGATCTGCGCTTCCTGCTTGGTCTCGCTCATGTTGTCGCGATCGAGCACCGAAAACCGCTGCGACTGCTGCAGGTGCGACACCAGGGTGGTCTTGGCCTGGCTGCCCAGGCGGTCGACGCCGTCGGAAAACACGCCGCGCATGAAGCTGGATCGGTTGTCGAACTTGCCCACCGACATCGGCAGCTTGACGCCGCTGTAGGGGGTGGCGGCAGCGGTCACTTTGGCGACCTCGACGCTGCGCGAGCTTTCGGTGGCGGCACAGCCGACCAGCGTGGCCGCGGCAGCCGCCGCCACGGTTGAAACAAACAGGCGCCTTTGCATGAGCGCTCCTTGGGGTGGAAGTGAAGCGGAGATGTTAGTGCGGCAAATCGACCGCACGGGCCCGTTCGTCGCACCGATCGCGGACGCCGTCGCAACACCCGACAGAGCAACCGGCCGGCGCCTGCCGGGTGTTGCCTGGTGCTGCCTGGTGCTGCTTGGTGCTGCTTGGTGCTGCGGGGCTGCTGCGGGGGTGCTGCGGGGGCCGGTCGATAGAATCGTTGTCACATGTCGCCCCCCGCCAAACCCCCCAAGACACCGCCGCCCGCCCCCAGCAATTTCCTGCGCGGCATCATCGAACGCGACCTGGAGGCCGGCACCTGGGCCGGCCGCCACTTCGGGGGCAGCCCCGGCGACGGCGCGCACCACGCGGCCGGCGGGCCCGACCCCGCCAAGATCCGCACCCGCTTCCCGCCCGAGCCCAACGGCTACCTGCACATCGGGCACGCCAAGAGCATCTGCCTGAATTTCGGCTTGGCGCGCGACTACGGCGGCGTGTGCCACCTGCGCTTCGACGACACCAACCCCGAGAAGGAAGAGCAGGAGTTCGTCGACGCCATCAAGGAAGCCGTGTCCTGGCTGGGCTTCGAGTGGACGGCTGACGCGGGCGGAGTGCCCACCAGCCACCTGTATTGCGCAAGCGATTACTTCGACTTCATGTACCGCGCCGCCGAGGCGTTGGTGGGGGCCGGCCTGGCCTATGTGGACGAGCAGAGTGCCGACGTCATGCGCGCGGCGCGCGGCGACTTCAACACGCCCGGCACCGACAGCCCGTTCCGCAACCGCGCGCCGGCCGACCACCTGGCGCGTTTGCGCGAGATGCGGGACGGCCTGCATGCCGACGGCGCGATGGTATTGCGCGCCAAGATCGACATGGCCAGCCCCAACATCAATCTTCGCGACCCGACGCTGTACCGCATCAAGCGCGCCACGCACCACAACACCGGCGACCGCTGGTGCATCTACCCGATGTACACCTATGCGCACCCGATCGAGGACGCGCTGGAGAACATCACCCACAGCCTGTGCACGCTCGAATTCGAAGACCAGCGCCCTTTCTACGACTGGCTGCTGGGCCATCTGGCCGACCTGGGCCTGCTGGCGCGCCCGCTGCCACGCCAGTACGAATTCGGGCGCCTGAACCTGAGTTACGTCGTCACCAGCAAACGCAAATTGCGCGAGCTGGTGGGCGAAGGCATCGTCGAGGGCTGGGACGACCCGCGCATGCCGACGCTGTTCGGCCTGCGCCGACGCGGCTACACGCCGGCTTCCATCCGCGCCATGGCCGACGGCACGGGCGCCAGCAAGACCAACATCTGGCTCGACTACAGCGTGCTGGAAGGCTGCCTGCGCGACGACCTGGAGGGTAAGGCGCCACGCGCGATGGCGGTGCTGGACCCGCTGCCGCTGCTGCTGACGAACTGGGACGATGTCTTCGGCGCCGGCCACATCGAACCCTGCCACGCGCCCGCGCACCCGCAGCAGCCCGACCTGGGCCTGCGCGGCTTCGGCCTGGGCCCGCGGCTGTGGATCGAACGCGACGACTATGCCGAGGTGCCCCCCAAGGGCTACTTCCGCCTGTTCCCGCCGCAAATGCAGGCCGACGGCAACCTCGGGCCGGGCGGTCGGGTGCGGCTGAAGTACGGCATGGTGATCGAATGCACCGGGGCCGAGAAAGACGCCGAGGGCCGCATCACTGCCGTGCATGCGCAGCTGATCCCGGGCACGCGCAGCGGCACCGCGGGCGCCGACAGCGTGAAGGTCAAGGGCACCATCACCTGGGTCGGCCAGCACGATGCATTGGCGGCCGAGGTGCGGCTGTACGACCGGCTGTTCACCGAAGCCCAGCCCGACGCCGGCGGGCGCGACTTTC
>JBBSCX010000478.1:0-2361 GCA_038249905.1 Burkholderiales bacterium | reverse complement strand
GCATCACCAAAAAGGGCACGGCCACCCACAGCGTGTCGATGAAGACCATGCCGATCACCAGCACCCCCATCGCCGTGCCCAGCGGGATCACACGCGTGGCCCCGTCCAGCTTCATCGCCACCGAGGCCACCACCGCCCCCACGGCCGTGCCGATGGCGACCACGCCCACCAGGCTGGACGCCTGTGTCGTGCCGTAGCCCAGCGCCGCCGCGGCCCAGGCCAGCACGATGTAGCGCAGGTTGCCGGCCACACCCCAGAACAGGGTCGTCGTCGCCAGCGAGATCTGCCCCAGCTTGTCGTTCCACAGCCTGGCATTGCAGTCGGCGAAGTCGCGCACCAGGAAGCGCAGGTCGCGGCGGAACAGCTGCAGCGGCGCCTCGGTGCGCGGGATCCACAGGTTGAACAGTGCCGCCACCACGTACAGCGAGACGATGGCGGCAATGGCGGCCTCGGGCGCGGTGCGGATGTCCAGGTCCAGCCCCGGCATGTCCAGTGCCAGCAGCGGCCCGGCGATGTGCGGTGCGATCAACTGCCCGCCCAGCAGCACGCCCAGGATGATGGAGCCGATGGTCAGGCCCTCGATCCAGCCGTTGGCCTTGACCAGCTGGGAAGGCGGCAGCAGTTCGGTCAGGATGCCGTACTTGGCCGGCGAGTAGGCGGCCGCACCGAGGCCGACGACGGCATAGGCCAAGAGCGGGTGGCTGCCGAACAGCATCATCAGGCAGCCCACCACCTTGATGCTGTTGGAGATGAACATCACGCGGCCCTTGGGCAGCGCATCGGCGAAGGCGCCGACGAAGGGCGCCAACAAGACGTAGAACAGCGCGAACATCGGCACCAGGGCCGCACGCTGCCACTCGGGCGCACCGCCCATGCGCAGCAGTTCGACGGCGGCGACGAACAGCGCGTTATCAGCCAGCGAGCTGAAGAACTGCGCCGACATGATGGTCGAGAAACCCTTTTTCATCGGTCGCGCGCGCGGCAGCCGCACCCGCCGGGTGGGCCCTGGGCGGATGGGCGCAGATGTCTCCTGCTGTGGTCCTGGCGGGTCCGCGGCGGCTGCCGGGCGGGGTCTCTCTGACAGGGCCGGCGGGTTATAGCACGCAGGTTTTGACGCCGGACGGCGCTGGCAGAATGGCCTGCGCCCATGTGCACGCCAGACCTGGGCCCCGTCCCCGGCGCACCCCCCGCGCACTGCCAATGCGCTGCCAACGCATCGCCCGATCACCACCCATGCACCGCCCATGCCGCGCCCGATCGAAGCCCTGATCCACGTTGACGCGCTGGCGCACAACCTGGACCGTGCCCGCGCCGCCGCGCCCGACGCGCGCGTGTGGGCGGTGGTCAAGGCCAATGCCTATGGCCACGGCATCGAACGCGCTTTCCCGGGCCTGCGGGGCGCCGATGGCTTTGCGCTGCTGGACCTGGCCGAAGCCGAACGCCTGCGCGCGCTGGACTGGCGCGGCCCCATCCTGCTGCTCGAAGGCGTGTTCGAGCCGCGCGACCTGGAACTGTGTTCGCGCCTGGGCCTGTGGCATGGGGTGCACTGCGCCGAGCAAGTTGACTGGCTGGCAGCGCACAAGACGCACACGCCGCAGCGGGTGTTCCTGAAGCTCAACAGCGGCATGAACCGGCTGGGCTTTGCGCCCGATGCCTTCCGCGCTGCCTGGGCGCGGCTGAACGCGCTGCCGCAGGTGGACGAGATCTCGCTGATGACGCACTTCAGCGACGCCGACGGTCCGCGCGGCATCGATCACCAGGTCGAGGTCTTCAACAAGGTGACGCAAGACCTGCCCGGTGAGCGCAGCCTGAGCAACAGCGCGGGCACCTTGCGCCACCGCAGCCTGGCCAACGACTGGGTGCGCGCCGGCATCCTGCTGTACGGCAGCGCACCCGACTTTCCGGACGGCTGCATCGACCGCTGGGGCCTGCAGCCGACGATGACGTTGCGTTCGCGCCTGATCGCCACGCAGGCGCTGCGCGCCGGCGACACCGTGGGCTACGGCAGCAGCTATACGGCGGCCGCGCCGCAGCGCATCGGCATCGTCGCCTGCGGTTATGCCGACGGCTACCCGCGCCATGCCGGCACCGGCACGCCGGTGCTGGTGGACGGCGTGCGCTGCACGACGGTGGGCCGGGTCTCGATGGACATGATCGCGGTCGACCTGACACCCGTGCCCAACGCCCGCCTGGGCAGCGAAGTGGTGCTGTGGGGCCGGGCGGCCGGCGCTGCGGTGCTGCCCATCGACGAGGTGGCGCACGCGGCCGGCACCATCGGCTACGAATTGATGTGTGCCCTGGCCGCCCGCGTGCCGGTGCGTGCCGTGGAAGGGCGCGGGGGCGACGGTCGGGACCCCGCGG
>JBBSCX010000477.1:0-2363 GCA_038249905.1 Burkholderiales bacterium | reverse complement strand
GCTCTGGGCCCCCGCCCTCGGGCGCGGGGGGACCTGGGGCGGGGGCGGCCGCGGGCACCGGGTGGCCGACTCCGCTCATGTCCCCCGCCCATGGTCCCTGGGGGACGTTGGGCTCCTCCTTTACTTCGCTGCGTCGGCCACCCGATGCCCGCGGCAACCAGCGTTCGTGGCGCGCGATGCCGGACCCCCACCGTGGCTCGCGATCGGGACGGTGGGGCGCTCTGCGGAGCGAAGTAAAGGAGGAGGTTCGGGCGCAGCCCGGACCGGGGGACATGAGCGCAGCAGAGCGCCCCGGCGGCCCGAACGCGCTGGGCAGTCAGCGGTGAAGGCGGCGGGTTGAGGCGGCGGGTTACGGAGGCGGGGAAAGGATGCGGGGAAAGGAGACAGGCTCAGGGCGCAAGGTCGAACACCAACACCTCGGCGTCTTCACCGCCTTCGATCACCAGCGTGCTTTCGTCGTGCAGCACCGCGGCGTCGCCAGCAGCCAGGAAGTGGTCGTTCACGCGCACATTGCCGCGGGCCACGTGCACGTAGGCGATGCGTCGCGGCGCCAGCGCCACCTCGGCGCGCTCGTCGCCGTCGAACAGGCCGGCGTAGATGCGCGCGTCGGCGTGCACCGTCACCGCGCCGGCCGCGGCGGCTTCGGCCGGTGGCGCGGCCACCAGGGCCAGGCGACCGCGCTTGACCGCTGCGTCGAAGTGCTTTTGCTCGTATCCGGGCGCGATGCCAGGCGCATCGGGCAGGATCCAGATCTGCAGGAAGTGCGTGGTCTGGTCCGTCGCGTGGTTGAACTCGCTGTGGCGCACGCCGGTGCCGGCGCTCATGCGCTGCACGTCGCCGGGGCGGATGACGCCCGACTCGGCAGCGACGGTGCCGTGGTCTGCACCGGTGCCCAGGGAGTCTTTGTGCGCCATGGCCCCGTCCAGCACATAACTGACGATCTCCATGTCGCGATGGCCATGCGTGCCGAAGCCGGTGCCGGGGTCGATGCGGTCCTCGTTGATGACACGCAGATTGCCCACCCCCATGTGGGCCGGGTCGTGGTAGTCGGCGAAGCTGAAGCTGTGGAAGCTCTTCAGCCAACCGTGGTCGGCGTAGCCGCGTTCGGCAGATTTGCGCAGGCGGATCATGGTGCGGGCTCCTGGTGTCTGACGGGCTGGAACCAACCCGTGCCGCCAATGTAGAAGCTGCCGCGCCGATGAGAGCGCAGGCGCCGTGTCGGTGCCGTTCAAATAAGATGAAGCCATGTCGGCACGCCGCACTGCGCTCACGCCCGAGGCCCTGGAGATGATGGACACCATCGCCCGCAGCGGCAGCTTTGCCGCCGCCGCGCGCGAACTGGGCAAGGTGCCATCGGCGCTGACGTACAGCGTGCGCCAGCTCGAAGACGCACTGGACGTGCTGCTGTTCGACCGCAGTTCGCGCCAGGCCCAGCTGACGGCGGCAGGCACCGAACTGCTGCACGAAGGTCGCCGCCTGCTGCAGGAGATGGACGCCGTGGCCAGCCGTGTGCAGCGCGTGGCCAGCGGCTGGGAGGCGCAGCTGGCCATCAGCATCGAAGACATCCTGTCCAACACGACGATGTTCGAGCTCGTCGAGGCCTTCTGCGGCGTGTGCCGCGGCACGGGGCTGACGGCGCCCGAGGCCGGCGCCTCGGCGACGCGGCTGCGCCTGCGCAGCGACGTGCTGGCCGGCACCTGGGAGGCGCTGACCTCGCGCGCCGTCGATCTGGCCATCGGCGTGCCCGAACACCTGCCCAACCCCGGCGGCATCGAACTGAAGCCCTTGGGCGATCTGCAGTTCATCTATTGCGTGGCCCCGCACCACGCGCTGGCCGAAACCACGCAGGTGCTGGACGATGCGCAACTGGTGCACCACCGCGCCGTGGCCGTGGCCGATACGGCGCAGCGCATGGCGCCGGTCACCGTCAACCTGCTGCCGGGGCAGGACGTGCTGACCGTGCCGAACATGCGCGCCAAACTCGAGGCCCTGCTGCGTGGTCTGGGCGCCGGCTACGTGCCCGAACCGCTGGCGCGGCCGCACCTGGCCGCCGGCCATCTGGTGCAAAAGACCACCAGCCGCGGGGTGCATGTCGCCAAGCTGCACTACGCCTGGCGCGCCGAACATGGCAGCGCCGGGCTGGGCCGCGCGCTGCTGTGGTGGCTGCAACAGCTGGAAAGCCCGGTCACGCGGCGCGCGCTGTTGGAGAGGCACGCCGGGCCGCTGGACCTTTGAGCGGCCCGGCAACTTCCGTGTCCGGGGCCGCTGGACCTTTGAGCGGCCCGGCAACTTCCGTGTCCGGGGCCGCTGGACCTTTGAGCGGCCCGGCAACTTCCGTGTCCGGGGCCGCTGGACCTTTGAGC
>JBBSCX010000476.1:0-2383 GCA_038249905.1 Burkholderiales bacterium | reverse complement strand
GGGTTTCGCGATGCAATGCGTGACGGGGCGGTGGTGCATGGGCTGATTATGAGAACCTGCCCTGCTGGTCTACGTGTGCCAGGCCACCGTTGATCGGGTCGTGGACACCAGTCATCGGCTGGGCACCAGTGTGGGGGGGGGTCAGCAGGCCATCAGGCCGGCTGCGCCGTTGGGCGAGCAGCCGCGAACCCGGCCCATGATGTTGACCACCAGATGAACGCGTGCGCCGTCCTGCCCCAGCACCTGCACCGTGCCGGCCGGTGTGACTGTTCCGCGGTGGGGCTCGAAAGCCATGGCGCCGACGTTGGCCTGCACACGGAGACCGGGTCCGGGGGGCAGCGTCACGCTGCGCAGGGCTTCGGCGCTGTCGGTGCATACGCTCGCGCCAGTCTCCGCGCCGCACTGGCACTGCTGCGCGCTGATGCCCGTGTGCAGCACGTAGCAGCCCTGTCCTGAACCCGTGCCGAAGCTGAGCCTCAGCACCTGATTGCGCGCCACCGCCTCGCTGCGCGCATGCTTCAGGTCGGTTTCCAGCAGCGACGCCATGGCGCGCAGCCGCTGCCGGTCGGCTAAATCGCCCAGACCCGGCAGCCCGGCGCCCAAGGTGACGCCGACGATCGCCAGCACCGTCATGGTCTCGACCAACGAGACGCCGCGTTGCCGGCGACCCGGCCGGGCCGGACGCTGCGGCGCTTGCGTCTGCGCTTGCGCTTGCGCCTGCGCCTGCGCCTGCGCCTGCGGGCCGCGAGGCAGTGTGTTGGTGGTCATGACGTCGATCTCCAGTGCGTTTGCGATGACGTCACTGTAGAAATCGACCCCTGCCAACACACTCCCCCACGCGGCGGTTAGCCGGGGGGGGTGTGCAGGGGGTGGCCGGGGGTGCACGTGCGCGCGGCCTCCCCCGGTCGGGGGTCCCCGCTGGCCGCCGGTGCGGCGGCTGCCCGCCCCCTCAAATATCCCGAATCAACTGCCGGAACGCGTCCACATCCTCGAACTCGCGGTACACCGACGCAAAGCGCACATACGCGACCTTGTCGATGCGCTTCAGCTCGCGCATCACCAGTTCGCCCACGCGGGTGCTGGGCATTTCGCGGGCGCTGGTGGCCAGCAATTTGTCCTGGATGCGGTCGATGGCGGCGTCCACCTGCTCCATGCTGACCGGTCGTTTGCGCAGTGCCAGCATCATGCTGGCGCGCCATTTGGCGGGGGCGAAGTCGACCCGCGCGCCGTCCTTCTTCACCACCGCGGGCAGCGTGATCTCACTGCGCTCGTAGGTGGTGAAGCGCTTCTCGCAGTGCAGACAGCGACGGCGGCGGCGGATGACGTCGCCTTCGTCGCTCTCGCGCGTCTCGACGACCTGGGTCTCGTCGTGGCTGCAGAAGGGGCAGCGCATCGCGGGGTGTCAGCCGCCTTTGGCCAGTTGTCGATCGGCTCAGCGGTAGACCGGAAAGTCGCGCGTCAGCGACCCCACCTTGTCGCGCACGGCGGCCAGGTTGGCTTCATCGCGCGGCGCGTCCAGCACGTCGGCGATCAGGTGCCCCGTGCGGCGCGCCTCGTCCTCGCCGAATCCGCGCGTCGTCAGCGCCGGTGTGCCCAGGCGGATGCCGCTGGTCACCATCGGCTTTTGCGGGTCGTTCGGGATGCCGTTCTTGTTGCAGGTCATGTGCGCGCTGCCCAGGATGGTCTCGGCTTCCTTGCCGGTCAGGCCCTTGGGGCGCAGGTCGACCAGCATCACATGGCTCTCGGTGCGGCCGCTGACGATGCGCAGCCCGCGTTCGATCAGGGTCTCGGCCAGCACCTTGGCATTGGCCACCACCTGCGCCTGGTAGGTCTTGAATTCGGGTTGCAGCGCTTCCTTGAAGGCCACCGCCTTGCCGGCGATGACGTGCATCAGCGGCCCGCCCTGGATGCCCGGGAAGATGGCGCTGTTGATCTTCTTGGCGATGGCTTCGTCGTTCATCACGATGATGCCGCCCCGCGGGCCGCGCAGGCCCTTGTGCGTGGTGCTGGTCACCACGTCGGCATGCGGCACCGGGTTGGGGTAGACGCCGCCGGCGATCAGGCCCGAGTAATGCGCCATGTCGACCATGAAGATGGCGCCGATGGCCTTGGCGACGCGGGCAAAGCGCTCGAAGTCGATGCGCAGGCTGTAGGCGCTGGCGCCGGCAATGATGAGCTTGGGCTTGTGTTCGTGCGCCAGGCGCTCCATCGCGTCGTAGTCGATGGCCTCGTTCGCGTCCAGGCCGTAGCTGACGACCTTGAACCACTTGCCGCTCATGTTCAGCGGCATGCCGTGGGTCAGGTGGCCGCCTTCGGCCAGGCTCATGCCCATGATGGTGTCGCCGGGCTGCAGCAGCGCGAAGAAGACGGCCTGGTTGGCCTG
>JBBSCX010000475.1:0-2392 GCA_038249905.1 Burkholderiales bacterium | reverse complement strand
GTACTTCTGGCGCTGTGCCTCGCTGCCGTAAGCGTGGATGGGGTGCATGACGAGGCTGCTCTGCACGCTCATCGCGCTGCGGTAGCCGCTGTCCACACGTTCGACCTCGCGCGCCACCAGGCCGTAGCAGACATGGTTCAGGCCGGCGCAGCCGTAGCCTTCGATGCTGCTGCCCAGCAGGCCCAGCGCGCCCATCTCGGACATGATCTCGCGGTCGAACTTCTCGTACCGCGCGGCCATCAGCACCCGGGTCTGCAGGCGCTCCTGGCAGTAGTCGCGGGCGGCGTCGCGCACCGCGCGTTCGTCGTCCTCGAGCTGGGCGTCTAGGAAGAACGGGTCGTCCCACTGGAACTTCGTCATGGCCATGATGGGGTGTCCTGGTGCTGCGGGCGGATAAGCTCTGCAGTGTAAGGATTCGGGCCCCGCCGAGAAGGCATGGCCGGTATCAGCAAACGTGTGCATGGGCATCTGCCCGAGCACGTACCCGAGCACGTACCCGAGCACGTAACCGCGCATGTGCCCGGGCGCGAACATCAACCTGGATCAGGAGCAAACGATGAACATGCAGGCGATCACCCTCGGCGGCGGCTGCTTCTGGTGCACCGAGGCGGTGTACGAATTGGTGGACGGCGTCACCGCGGTCGAGAGCGGCTACAGCAACGGCCACACGATCAAGCCCAGCTACGCCCAGGTGTGCGAAGGCGACACCGGTCACAACGAGGTCGTGCGCGTCAGCTTCGACGCCGACCACATCTCATTGCGCGAGGTGCTGGAGATCTTTTTCGTCGTGCACGACCCGACGACGCTGAACCGCCAGGGCAACGACGCGGGCACTCAGTACCGCAGCGGCATCTACCTGCACGACGAGTCGCAGCGCGCCGTGGTGCAGGAGGTGCTGGCCGAGGCGCAGAAGGCGCACGGCGGACGCGTCGTGACGGAGCTCAAGCCGCTGCTCAACTACTCGCGGGCCGAGGACTATCACCAGCACTACTTCGCGCGCAACCCGGGGCAGGGCTACTGCGCGGTCGTCGTTGCGCCCAAGGTGGAGAAGTTCCGCCGCACCTTCAAGGCAAGGGTCAAGGCCTGAGACGCTTGTGTCGCGGTGATGGGCGCCGCGAGCGGGCCTCAGTTCATCGGCACGTAGTTCGAAGCCGGCGCGCCGCATCCGCTGTCCGGGAACAGCGAGTCCAGGCTGCGGCGCAGCGCCTGGCGCTGGCGTCGGCGCTCGGGGTCGGGGCCGGCCAGCGCGGCGAACATGGGCGCGCGCAGCAGCCAAAGGTCCACCGGTTCCTCGGCATTGCGCACCTGCCGGCGCAGCCAGTCCACGCCGCCACCGGCGGGCGTGTCGGACAGGCACACCAGGGCCTGCAGGAAGGTGAGCTTCAGGTCGACGAAGGCACGGCGCGCGGCGACGCGGGCGAAGCGTTCGTTGGGCATGCCGGCACCGGGCAGGGCCGCAGTGTCGAAAACGGTGGCGGCCGGGTTGGCCGGAGCCGTGAAGCCGGCGTCCAGGGAGTGCAGGGCGGTGTTCATCGGGTGTCTCTCCGGCGCGCGGTGGCGCTTACGGGGGCGGTCGCAGGGGCGCTGAAGGGGGCGCTCGGTGGGGTGTTCATAGCGTCGCGAAGGCCGAGCGCGGCGCGCGGGTCGGGAAGTGCTTGTTCAGCCCGGCCAGGCGCCGGGTGGCTTCGCCCTCGCTGTAGGCCAGCGCGATCACGCGGTAGGCCTCGGCGCGCAAATGCCACAGCTCGCGCAGCGAGCGGGTCCCGGCCACACGTTCGCGCAGGACTGCAGCCTCGGCGCTGGCGATGTCCGAGGTGCAGGCCTGGAAGTCGGCACGCACCTGGGGCAGCCGGTTCAGCGGCGGCGCGGTGTCGCTGGGGACCGGGGCCATCAGCCAGCACATCAGGCGCTGCCAGCCGCTGGCCGGTGCGTGGCGCAGCGATGGCGGGCAGACCTCGGTGCGCAGGCTGCTGGGCGCCGACAGCGTCGAGCGCCGGCTGCGGATGCGTACAAGTGAAAGCGTCCTCATGGGTGTGATATCGGACACGGCGTCTGGTTTCTGAATGTGATCGTCGCCCGAGCCCGGCTGGGCTGGTGGCGCGAACAGTGGCGCCATGGCCCGCCAGTTCATGCCACCGTCATGGCGCGCGGCGCCGTGTCGCCCGCGTTGCCCCGGATGCGGCCGCGCGCTGCGTGCCCGTAAGCTCGACGGCTTTGCACAAGCTGGGCGGTGGCGATGCGTGGGTTGAAATGGACGGCGGTGGGGCTGGTGGTGACCGCGGCCAGCGTGGCGGTGGCCGGCTGGGTCTGGGCCCAGCGCACATTGCCGCAGACCGAGGGTGTGCTGACATTGGCCGGCGCACCCGCCGGCCTGCGAATCGAGCGCGACCAG
>JBBSCX010000474.1:0-2395 GCA_038249905.1 Burkholderiales bacterium | reverse complement strand
GCGCTGGCCTTTGCCTTGCATGTCTTGCGCGGTCGCACCGACGTGCAGGTACATGTGCCGAACGTGCAGGCGCCCATGTTGCATCCCTGGCCCGGCAAGTTGGTCTCGCCGGACATGATCGCGGCCGAGTTGCGCAGCGACGGCGTGAAGCTGCTGGCAGCGGCCGAGGAGATGGTGCTGGCCACAGGCATGGCCTGCGTGCCGCATGTCTGCATCGGAGCCGCAGGCGATGAAGTCGCGGCCTACGCCGGCGAGCACGGCTGCGATGCCATCGTGATGGGCACACGCGGCATGGGCGCCGTCGTCGGCCTGGTGATGGGGTCGGTGGCGCAGAAGGTCGTGCAACTGGCGAGCGTGCCTGTCACCTTGGCCAAGTAAACCGGACGCGTGAAAAGCATGCGCGCCGCGTCCGCCCTCACGCCGATTGCACGGAGCACACCGTGGGCAATGTGAGCGAGCTCGGAATGATCTGGGCCCAACTCGCCCTGTGCGCCGGCGCGATCGCCGTCGCCGGCACCCTGCTGTCGCGTTATGCCGATGTGATCGCCGACAAGACCGGCTGGTCCGGCGCCTGGGTCGGACTGGCGCTGCTCGCCACGGTCACTTCGCTGCCCGAACTGGCCACCGGCATCAGCTCGGTGACGCTGGCCGACGCGCCGGACGTCGCGGTGGGCAACGTGCTGGGGGCCTGTGTGCTCAACCTGACGTACGTGGCGGTACTGGATGTCATGAAGCGCGACGAGCCGCTGTTCCAGCGCGCCAGCCTGGGCCACATCGGCCTCGCAGGCTTCGGCATCATCATGCTGGCCGTGGCCGGCCTGGGGCTGGCGCTGTCGCAGTTTCCGCTGGCGCGGTCGCTCGGGCTGTCGCTCGGGCCATCGCTCGGGCATATCGGGTTGTATGCCCCGGCGCTGCTGGTCCTGTACCTGCTGGCGGTACGAATCACCTTCCGCCACGAGCGTTCACAAGTGGCCGCAGGCGCCGAGCAGGCGGCGAGCCGCTACCCCGACATGTCGCTGCACCAGGCCGCGTGGCGCTTCGGCCTGGCTGCCAGCGTCGTGGTCGCGGCTGGCGTCTGGCTGCCCTTCGTCGCCACCGATCTGGCGCTGGCCATGCAGTGGACGCAGAGCTTCGTCGGCACGCTGCTGGTGGCCATGGTGACCTCGTTGCCGGAACTGGTGGTGACGCTGTCGGCGCTGCGCCTGGGCGCTGTCGACATGGCGATCGCCAACCTGCTGGGCAGCAATTTGTTCAACGTGCTGATCCTTGCGATCGACGACGTCTTCTATGTTCGCGGCCCGATCCTGGCAGCGGTTTCTCCGGTGCATGCGGTGTCCGCGATGTCGGCGATCCTGATGAGTGGCGTGGTGATCATTGCGCTGCTGACGAAGCCGGCCGGTCGTGTCATGCGCCTGGCCAGCTGGGCCAGCGTGGCGCTGGGAGCTGTGTATGTGCTCAATGCGTATGTGTTGTTCAGTTACGGCTAGCGGGGCGCGCGCCGGCCATCGTCCGCAGCGACCACCGAATGTCGTCCAGGAGAGTAGCCATGAGTCAAGCCTCCAGAGGCAAGCCGCAAAGACACTCGCGCATGGACCATGACCTCTTCTGACAAGCCCGCGAAGGCCCCGCCCAGGGAGGCGTTACAAGCGCCGGCCTGGCACGCCCTGACTATCGACGAGGCCTGCGCGCGGCAGGGCGTCGATGTCCGTCTGGGTTTGTCCGCGGGCGAGGCCGAAGGGCGCCTGGCCCGCAGCGGCCCCAATCGATTGGCGGAGAAACCTCCGCGCTCGGCCTGGCTGCGTTTGTCCGACCAGTTCAAGAGCACCTTGATCCTGATCCTCATCGCCGCTGCGGCGCTGGCCTACGTCGTCGGCGACTTGAAGGACGCGGTCGTCATTCTGGTCGTGGTGGTGCTCAACGCCTTGCTCGGCTTCTATCAGGAGAACCGGGCCGAGCAGAGCCTGGCGGCGCTGAAGAAGATGCTGGCCACCCAGGCCCGCGTGCGGCGTGACGGCCATCCTGCCGCGATGGATGCCGAGGCGCTGGTGCCCGGCGACATCGTGCTGCTCGAAGCCGGCGACAAGGTGCCGGCCGACGGCCGCCTGGTCGAGGCACACAACCTCGAGATCGACGAATCGGCGCTCACCGGCGAGTCGCACACCGTGGGCAAGCACGTGGAGAAGCTGGCCGACGCCGCAGCACCGCTGGCCGAGCGCACGAACATGGCGTTCATGAACACCGTGGTGACGCGTGGCCGCGCCGAACTGCTGATTGCAGCCACCGGCGACGCCACCGAGATGGGCCGCATCGCCCACCTGATGCAGCAGGCGCCGCAGGAGCCGACGCCGCTGCAGCGCCAGCTCGACCGCCTGGGCAAGCGCCTGGCGCTGATCGC
>JBBSCX010000473.1:0-2398 GCA_038249905.1 Burkholderiales bacterium | reverse complement strand
GAAGCCGAGGGCATTGCCAAGCACGGCGCGAAGATGGTGACGGCCGTGGCCACGGCCACGGTGCCCAAGTTCACCGTCATCATCGGTGGCAGTTTCGGTGCCGGCAACTACGGCATGTGCGGCCGGGCGTTCTCGCCGCGCTTCTTGTGGATGTGGCCGAATGCGCGCATCGGCGTGATGGGCGGCGAACAGGCCGCCAGCGTGCTGGCCACCGTCAAGCGCGACGGCATCGAGGCCCGAGGCGGACAGTGGAGCGCCGATGAAGAGGCCGCGTTCAAGGCGCCCATCCTCAGCCAGTTCGAACACCAGGCCCACCCGTACTACAGCAGCGCCCGGCTGTGGGACGACGGCGTCATCGACCCCGCCGACACCCGCCGCGTGCTGGCCCTGGGCCTGAGCGCGAGCCTGAACGCGCCGATACCGGAACGGCCACGGTTCGGACTGTTCAGGATGTGATGCCGGGTGATCCTGTGTATGATGTGCTTTCTATTGATAATCTGTACACATCATGCGCACCAACATCGACATTGACGACGACTTGATGGAGCAGGCCTTGCGCGCCGGTCCCTACAAGACGAAGAAGGACGCGGTCGAGGCCGGTCTGCGTCTGGTGGCGAGGCAGGCGGCGTACCGCGAAATCCTGAAGTGGGAAGGCAAGCTGAAGTGGGAGGGCGACGAGTCCATCGACTGGACGCGGCCGCCTGCATCAGAAGCACCGGCCGCAGATGCGCCAGCCTCCGAAATGCCTGTCGATTCGACCGCCGAGACGCGTTCGGAGCCGGTCGCGAAGGCCACTGCCATACGTGCGATTGCGCGCTATGCGTCCCCCGTGCCAGCCACGGCGCCCATTGCGGCCGAACCCCACCGCGGTAAGTCCCGTGCTCGTCGCTGACTCTGGCGTCTGGATCGACTACTTCAACGGCGTCGAAGGTCCGTCGCGGGCGCGGTTGCGTGCGCTGCTGCGCGAGGGCGAGATCCGCATCGTCGTGCCCGACCTGGTGCTGTTCGAGGTGCTGCGCGGCTTTCGCCACGAGCGTGATCACCGCCAGGCCAAGGGGCTGCTGGAAAGCCTGAGCGTGGAGGCCGTGGGCGGACACGCGCTGGCGCTGGAGGCGGCGCAGCACTACCGCAGCCTGCGCGCTGCTGGCGTCACGGTGCGCAGCAGCCTGGACGTGCTGATCGCCAGCTTCTGCATCGACCGCGGCTACGCGCTGCTGCACCGCGACCGCGACTTCGAGGCCTTCGAGCAGCTGCGCGGCCTGCGTGGCTGGCGGCATTGAGGCGACATCCGCAATGAACGACGCCCTTGACATCCAGATCCACGGCCCGGTGGCGCGTGTGTTCCTGAACCGGCCCGAGGTGCGCAACGCCTTCAACGACAGCGTCATCGCGGCACTGAGCGAGGGCTTCACCAGGCTCGGCGCCGACCCCGCACTGCGTGCCATCGTGCTGGGCGGCCATGGCAAGGCCTTCTGCGCCGGGGCCGACCTGTCGTGGATGCGACGCATGGCCGGCTACAGCTGGGACCAGAACCGCGCCGACGCCGAGGGCCTGGCCGCCATGCTGTGGGCCGGCTACAGCTGCCCGCTTCCGGTGGTGGGTCGCATCCACGGCGACTGTTATGCCGGTGGTGTCGGCCTGGCCGCTGTCTGCGATGTGCTGGTGGCAGCGGAAGGCGTGCACTTCTGCCTCAGCGAAGCCAGGCTCGGTCTGCTGCCGGCCACCATCGGGCCCTACGTGGTGAAGGCGATGGGCGAGCAGGCGTCGCGCCGCTACTTCACGACGGCCGAACGCTTCGACGCCGCGCGTGCGCAGGCCCTGGGCTTCGTGCACGAGGTGGTGCCCGCCGAGGCGCTGGACAGCAAGGTCGACGAGATCGTCGCCGCCCTGGTGGCCAACGGGCCGGCCGCGGTCAAGGCCTGCAAGCAACTGGTGCACGACGTCGCCGGTCGCCCCATCGACGCCGCGCTGCGCGCCGAGACCGCGCGCCGCATCGCCGACATCCGCGCCAGCGACGAGGGCCGCGAAGGCGTCACGGCCTTCCTCGACAAGCGTGATCCGGCCTGGCGGCAGATCGGCTGACGCGTTGCAGACGCATTCCGTCATGACCCCGAAGCCACCTCGCCCGCACCTGTCACCGCACCCGCGCCCGCCACCGCACTCGTCAAGCCCATGGACCTGACCCAACTCGCCGCCATTGCCGCAGCGCTCGGCTGGGCCAGCGGCATGCGGTTGTATGCGGTGGTCTTTCTGACCGGCGCGGCGGGTTTCCTGGGCTGGGTGGACTTGCCGCCCGGCCTGTCATTGCTGCAGCACCCGCTGGTGCTGGGCGGCAGCTTCGTGATGGTGGCGGTGGAGTTCGTGGCAGACAAGGAGCCGGGTATCGATTCGCGGTGGG
>JBBSCX010000472.1:0-2413 GCA_038249905.1 Burkholderiales bacterium | reverse complement strand
GAAAGGGTGCTGGCGAAGGCCGTGGTGGGAAGGGTGTCCTGCATGGGGCTGCGAGTGTAGGGCGGGGCGCCGAATCGATCGCGATGCCGGAGAATCCGGCCCATGAGCACCCCCATCCTCGCGCCCAGCGAACACAACCTGGTCTGGATCGACCTCGAGATGTCCGGCCTGGACACCGAGCGCGACCGCATCATCGAAGTCGCCGTCGTCGTCACCGACCCGCAGCTGAGCCTGCGCATCGAGGGCCCGGTCTTCGCCATCCACCAGTCCGACGCCGTGCTGGACGGCATGGACAACTGGAACAAGGGCACCCATGGCAAGAGCGGCCTGACCGAGCGCGTGCGCGCCAGCACCATCGACGAGGCGGCGGCCGAGGCGGCCGTGATCGACTTCCTGAAGGCCTACGTGCCCAAGGGCAAGAGCCCCATGTGCGGCAACAGCATCTGCCAGGACCGGCGCTTCATGGCTCACACGATGCCGGCGCTGGAGGCCTTCTTCCACTACCGCAACCTCGACGTCAGCACGCTGAAGGAACTGGCGCGGCGCTGGAAGCCGGCCGTGCTGGCCGGCTTCAAGAAGGCGCAGGCGCACACGGCGCTGGCCGACATCCACGAATCGATCGACGAACTGCTGCACTACCGGACGCACTTTCTGGCGCTGTGACGCTGAAGTCCTTGCGGCGCGCGGACGCGGGCGCTGCTTTCGCTGCCTCTGAGTTCGGCGAGGTCGCTGCGGTCCTCACCGCCGCCACCGCTGCGCTGAGGCGACATGCACTTGCCGAAGTCCGACGCCGCGCGGCCCGAACTCTCGCGCCGGCTGCCGCCCTGCACTACAAACCGATCCCACGGGGCCGGCGTGGCCCAGCCAGGTGTGCCTCCCATGACCCTTCGTCGTTTGTTGATCCTGACCCTGCCCGTGCTGCTGGCGCTTGCATGCCTGCCGGCCGCGGCCCAGACGACGCTGCGCGTGGGCGTGGAGGGCAACTACCCGCCGTTTTCGAAGATGGGCCCCGACGGGCAGTTGGGCGGCTTCGACATCGACATTGCGCGCGCCCTGTGCGCCGAGATGGGCGTCAGTTGCAAACTGGTGCAGCAGGAATGGGACGGCATGATGCCGGCGCTGCGGGCGAAGAAGTTCGACATGGTCGTGGCCTCGATGACGATGAGCCCCGAGCGGCTGAAGGCCGCCGACTTCAGCGACCCCTACTACGACGTGCCATCGCGCTGGGTGGCCCGCGCCGGCGCCTTCAAGGACGCCAGCCCGGCAGCGCTGAAGGGCAAGCGCATCATCGTGCTGCGCAACAGCCCGCGGGCGAAGTACGTGGCCGAGCGCTACAAGGACAGCGATGTGCTGCTGGTGGCGCGCGAGACCGATGTCTACCTTGAACTGGCGGCCGGCCGCGGCGACATCGGCTTCGGCTCCAGCGTCGTCAGCGGCGACGCCTTCCTGAAGGTGCCGCAAGGCCGCGGCCACGCCCAGGTGGGGCCGATGGTGACGATCGACGGCGGCGGTGGCGTCGGCGTGGCCTTCCGCAAGGGCGACGATGCGCTGCGACTGCGCGTCAATGCGGCGCTGAAGGCGATCAAGGCCAAGGGCACCTACAAGCAACTGGCCGACCGCTACTTCGACTTCGACGTCAGCGGCGGAAACTGAGGCGCACCGCGCCGCCGCCACCGTCCGCGCCACCGTCAGTTCCGCCGTCCGCGCTACCGTCCGTCCCACGGTCATCCCCCACCACTCATCGGCACCCATGCTGCACGGCTATCTCGGCGCCATCCTGCAGGGCCTGGTCTCCACTCTGTCGGTGGCAGCGCTGTCCCTGGCGGTGGCGTGCGTCTTCGGCCTGGTGGGCGCGGTGGCCAAGCTCAGCGCTTCGCGGGCGGCGCGCTGGACGGCCACGGCCTACACCACGCTGATCCGCGGCCTGCCCGACCTGGTGCTGATGCTGTTGATCTTCTACGGTGGGCAGATCCTGCTCAACGACATCGCCGAGCGCCAGGGCTGGGGCTACATCGACGTGCCGCCGTTTGCAGCCGGCGTGCTGACCATCGGCTTCATCTTCGGCGCCTACCTGACGGAGACCTTCCGCGGTGCCATCCTGGCCGTGCCGCGCGGTCAGGCTGAAGCGGCTGCCGCCTACGGCATGTCCAAGGGCCGCATCCTGCGCCGCATCGTGCTGCCGCAGATGGTGCGCCATGCCATCCCGGGCTTCTCCAACAACTGGTTGGTGATGATCAAGGCCACGGCCCTGGTGTCGATCATCGGCCTGGACGACATGGTGCACCGCGCCGGTTTGGCCGCGGCCGCGACGCGCGAGCCCTTCACCTTCTACCTGGCGGTGGCGGGGCTGTACCTGGCGATCACGACGGTGTCGATCTGGCTGCTGGGCCGGCTGGAAAAGCGCTACAGCCTG
>JBBSCX010000471.1:0-2414 GCA_038249905.1 Burkholderiales bacterium | reverse complement strand
CGACGCCCGGGTGGCTGCTGGCATAGCCCTTCAGTCCCAACTCCAGGCGCGAATGGATCAGCGAACGGAAGGTCTGGCTCAGCACCACGGGCAGCCCGCCTTCGACCAGATGCGGGATGGTGGGCTCGCCGCCACCCAGCACGCGGTGGCGCAGGCTGTGTGAGGCGTCGAAGGGCACCAGCGGGTTCAGGCACAGCACCAGGTCCAGGCCCATGTCCAGCAGCACGGTGGCGTGCAGCGTCTTTTTCAGCGCGCCATCCACGTACCAGCGGCCCCCGATGTCCACCGGCGTGAACAAACCCGGCAGGGCCGCGCTGGCGGCCACGGCGCGCGAGATCGGCACATGGTCCAGGCCGGGCTGGCCGAAGGGCGCGGCCTCGCCGCTGTCGAGATGGGTGGCCACCACCACCAGGCGGCGGCCGCGGTCACGCTGCAGGCGGCGGAAGTCGTTGCTGCGCCCGGGGGCTTCGAGGATGGCGCGCATGCGGGCCTCGATCGGCGCATGACTGAACAGGCCAGTGGGCAGCGCGCGGCCCAGGTGTTCGGCCACCGACAGCAAGGTGTCGCCGCTGGCCACGCGCCAGGCGGCCTCGCGCACCAGGCGCGGCACGGTGGCCGCACGGCGCAGGTACTCGCCCAGCGCCGGGCGCATGAACATCGACGCCGGCACGTGGTCGGGACTGTGGCGGTCGTCTTCGATGAAGGCCGCGCACAACTGTCGCGCCGTCATGCCATTGGCCAGACCCGCGGCCATGAAGCTGCCGGCCGAGACGCCGACATAACCGTCCAGTGCATTCAGGTCCAGGCCACCGACGGCTTCTTCCAAAGCACACAGCGCACCGATCTCGTAGATCGCGCCCAGCGGGCCGCCGCCAGCCAGGGCCAGGCCGATCCTGGTTTTCGCACGGCCAGACGGACCCGGACCGGACTTCGGCCGGGCCGACCGGGCCGACCGGGCGTCGCGGCTGGTGCGGTTGGTGCGGGTGGTGCGGGTGGTGCGGGTGGTGCTCTCGTCAGCGGCAGTTGTCTTCATTCATTCGTCAGCAGCAAAAAAGGGGCGCCGCAGCGCCCCTTGGTTGGGATCAGGGCGCTGTTCAGGCCGCAGCGGCCTTGCGGCGCGGCGCGCGCTTGACCGGGGGCACGGCTGCCGACACATCGGCGGCCGCCTTCATGCCCGACTTGCGGGCACGCGCCACCTTGGCCGCGGGCTGCACGGCGTCCGCTTTCACCGACCTTGGCGACCTCACCGCCTTGGCCGCCTTGGCCGAACTGTCGTCGGCCTTGGACGCCGTGCCCTTGGCCAGCTTCGCCACCGCCGCAGCCAGCGCGTCCACACGATCGGTCAGCGCCTGCACGTCCTTCTCGGTCGGCACTCCCAGACGGCCCAGGGCCTTGGCGGTGCGGGCTTCGAAGATGCTCTCGAGCTTGTCCCAGTTCTGGCCGGCCTTGGAACTGACGGTGTCGGCCATCGCGGTCATCTTGCCGGTGACCTCGCCGATCTTCTCCTCGGCCATGCCCTGCGTCTTCTTCTGCAGGTTCATGCCTTCCTTGACCAGGGCCTCGAAGACCTTGCCGCCCTCTTCCTGCGCCTTGGCAAAGGCACCCATGCCGGCCAGCCAGATCTGCTGCGCGCTGTCCTTCACGGCCGCAGCCAGATGGCTGGCCTGATTGCCGCCATTGCTGTTGGCGGCGTTGCCGGCCTCGGTGGCGGCGCTCTTCATCTTCTTGACCATGGCGATTCCTCTTTGCGGTGGGCTTCGGGGTGGGCGGGCGGGACGGATCGGGCCCGGTCCCTGGGGCCCCAGGCCAATCCGCGATGGATCGATGCCTGAGGTCATACCTCGCAATATAGGGTTCACCCGTGGAGGCTGCAGCCTAATCTTCTAGTGAGAGCGCTCTATGCTTTGTGGCTCTGCCCCCGACCCACAGACCCACAAGACCACCAGGAGACCCGCGCATGCACTACTTCGTCACCGGCGCCACCGGCTTCATCGGCAAGCGCCTCGTCAAGACCTTGCTGGCACGGCGCGGCGCCAGCGTCAGTTTTCTGGTGCGTGCGGGCAGCGAGAGCAAGCTCGCGGCGTTGTACGAGTACTGGGGCCTGAATGGCGCAGCCAAGAAGCGCGCCCTGCCCGTCATCGGCGACCTGACGGCCAAAAAGCTGGGTGTGGCGGCCGATGCCATCAAGTCGCTGAAGGGCACGGTCGATGCCGTCTATCACCTGGCCGCCGTCTATGACCTGAGCGCCGACGCCGAAAGCCAGGTCGAGGTCAACGTCGAGGGCACGCGCAACGTGGTCGACTTTGCGAAGGCCATCGACGCGAAACACTTTCACCACGTCAGCAGCATCGCCGCGGCGGGCCTGTACGAGGGTGTGTTCCGCGAGGACATGTTCGACGAGGCCGAGGGCCTGG
>JBBSCX010000470.1:0-2423 GCA_038249905.1 Burkholderiales bacterium | reverse complement strand
TGACGGCTGTACTGCGCGGACAGCACCTGGATGTGCGCCGGGATCTGCAACTGGTGTACCGAGTGGCCAGGCCACATCGTGCGCAGCCTGAGGCCCAGCGGGCCGACGGCGATGAAGAACTTGGCCTTCGTCGTGATGCGGCAGCGCGGTCCGTGGCGGTGGATGTCCACCTTCGACATCAGCTGCGCGCAGTCCTTCAAAAAGCCCAGCATGTGCCGCTGCGAGAACCAGCACATCGCGGCGCGGTAGGCATGGCCGCCATACAAATGCCGGTACAGGTCTTCGGACACGTGCCGGTGTTCGATCTCCTCGACCATGTGCCACTTGAACAGATCGCCCCAGGGCTGGTGCGTGAACTCGTTGTCGTACCAGCCGATGCGCAAGGCATGCAGTGCCGACTGCGTGGTGTAGGACTCGCAACCCAGCGAGTAGCCGATGCGAAAGCGATCGCTGCGGTGGCGCAGGTAACCGTCGAAGTCGCGCTGCACCCGGGCGAGCAGCGCGTCCAGCCCCGGGTAGCCGTGGGCCAGGACGATGCGGTTGAAGTCGGCGTGCTGCTGGTAGTGCTGCGACTCCTGACGGCAGAAGCGGTCTACGTTCTCGCGCAGTTCGGGGTCGCGGATCTGGTCGGCCACGCCGCGGAACGACTTCACCAGGAAGGGCTCCAGATAAGCCGCGTACAGGCCCATCGCGGTGTGGAAGTAGGACAACGCGGAGTTGCCGCCGATGTACAGCGGATGAAAGGCCGCGGCATCGGGCAGCGGGAAACGCATGCGGCGCACTGGGATCGCATGGGGCGCTTTGGCCGCTGGAGCCGCTGGAGCCGCTGTTGCCGCTGTCGCCGCTGTCGCCGAGGATTGCCGCGGCGCTGCGGTCGCGGCCTGGCTTGCTTCGGTTTCAAGGGTGGGCATGCGCAGATTCTCGGCCATCACGGCCGCAGCCGTGCACCGCGTGGACTTCAGCGCGCCGCGGCGGCCAGTGCCTGGTCCACGTCCCACAGGATGTCGTCGATGTGCTCCAGACCGACGGAGATGCGCACCATGTCGGGCGTGACGCCGGCGGCGCGTTGCTGCGCGGCGTCCAGTTGCCGGTGCGTGGTGCTGGCCGGGTGGCTGATGAGCGTGCGCGTGTCGCCGATGTTGACCAGGTGGCTCATGAACTGGGCCGCCTCGATGAAGCGCACGCCCGCGGCTTCTTCGGCACCGACGGCGGCATTGACGCCCGCCTTGACACCCGCGTTGACATCCCCGTTAAGTCCCGCCTTGACCCCAAACGCCAGCAGGCCCGAAGCGCCACGCATCTGGCGCTGCATCAGCCCATGCTGCGGATGGTCGGGCAGTCCGGGGTAGTTGACCCAGGCCACGCGCGGGTCGGCCCGCAGGAAGCTGGCCACCGCCAGCGCATTGGCGCAGTGGCGCTCCATGCGCAGCGGCAATGTCTCGATGCCTTGCAGGATCTGCCAGGCGCTCATGGGCGCCAGTGCGGCACCGAACACGCGCAGGCTTTCCATGCGGCAGCGCATCGTGAAGCCGAAGTCGCCGAAGGTCTCGTAGAACTTGACGCCGTGGTAGCCCGGGCTGGGCTCGGTCATGCCCGGGAACTTGCCGTTGTCCCACGGAAAGCGACCGCCCTCCACCACCACCCCGCCCAGCGTGGTGCCGTGGCCGGCCAGGTACTTGGTGGCGCTGTGCACGACGATGTCGGCGCCCAGCGCCAGCGGCTGGCACAAAAAGGGGCTGGGCACTGTGTTGTCGATCACCAGCGGCACACCGTGGGCGTGCGCCACCTCGGCCACGGCGGCAATGTCCAGCACCTGCAGACTGGGGTTGCCCAGGCTCTCGGCGAAGACGGCGCGGGTGTTGGGGCGCATGGCCGCGGCGATGGCGGCGGGGTCGCAAGCGTCGACGAAGCTGGTGTCGATGCCGAACTTCTTCAGGCTCACGGCCAGCAGCGTGATGCTGCCACCGTACAGCGCGCCCGCCGCCACCACGTGGTCGCCCGCCTGCAGGAGGGTCATCAGCGCCAGGGCTTCGGCCGCCATGCCGCTGGCGGTGGCCACCGCGGCGCGGCCGCCTTCCAGCGCCGCCACGCGTTCTTCGAGCGCGGCCACGGTCGGGTTGCTCAGGCGCGAGTAGACGTTGCCGAAGGTCTGCAGGTTGAACAAGGCCGCCGCATGGGCCGCACTGTCGAAGACGAAGCTGGTGGTCTGGTAGATCGGCAGGGCCCTCGCGCCGGTGGCGGCATCAGGAATCTGCCCGGCGTGGATGGCCAGGGTTTCGGGCTTGAAAATGTGGTCGGGCATGGAGTTCGATCAAATGCGGCGGGATCAAATGCGGCGAAATCAAATTCGGCGCGGCCAGATGCGGCGCGATCAAAGGTCCACCGGCCGCCGCGCCGAGATCACGCCCGTGTTCACGCCGACC
>JBBSCX010000469.1:0-2450 GCA_038249905.1 Burkholderiales bacterium | reverse complement strand
GTCTGGATGAACCCCCTGCACCCCGAGGCGCGGCGTTTCCTGCTCGACCTGGTGCTCGAAGCGGTGGACCGCTACGACCTGGACGGCGTGCAACTGGACGACCGCATCGTCTGGCCCTACGTGACCATGGGCTACGACGACCACACCCGCGCCGCGTACGCGCATGAACACGCCGGCGCCCAGCCACCGACCGATCCGCGCGACCCGGCCTGGATGCGCTGGCGCGCCGACAAGGTGAACGAGTACGCGCGCCAGTTCGTGCGCGAAGTGCGCCAGCGCCGCCCCGGGCTGGTGGTGTCGCTGAGCCCGGCTGTCTACCCCTGGTCCTACCAGCACTACCTGCTGGACTGGCCGCGCTGGACGGCCTGGCGCGACACGCCGCGCTGGGACGAAGTGGTGCCGCAGGCCTACCGCTTCGACTACCCGGCCTTCGAGAACACCTGGCTGGCACAGACGCGGGCGGTCCGGGCCGAGGGCCGATACGTGCCGCGCGAACTGGTCGCCGGCATGCGCATCGTCGGCGACGGGCCCGACGCCGGCTGGGCCCAGGTGCGCGACTCCATCGCGCTGACGCGTCGCGAAGGCCAGGGCGGCCATGTGCACTGGTTCAGCCTGGGTGTGCTGGAACGCTACGCCAGCGAGTTGCGCGCGCTGTACCGCGACAGCGGCCCGGCGCATTCGCCGCGCTTCCCGCCCGGCTGGCGGCCCGCGCCGGTGGTGTTGCTGCCGGTCGGACCGGGGCCGGGTGCGGGTGCGGGTGCGGGTACGGCCACGCCGAACCAGACGCTGTGGTCGGCCGACGCCGTGCCCGCCGGACACTGGCGCGCCATCGGCTTCGACGGCCAGCGCTGGGACGAACTGCAGACCCTGCACACCGCAGCGCCGGGGGCGGCGCAGATACAGACGCGGACGCAGACGCAGGCACAGACGCAGGCACAGACGCAGGCACAGACGCGGCTGCTGCTGCCGGCGCGCTACCAGCGCGTGGAACTGCTGCGCGACCGCCGGCCCGAGATGCGCACGATGCCACCGTGTCGCATCGAACAACGCTGCTGACGCGTGTTGAGTGGTGCTGAGCCGTGCTGATCACTGACACGCCGGGCCGACGCAGGGGCAGGGGCAGGATCAACCTCTGCCTGGCCCTGTCGCTGGCGCTGGTCCTGTCCCCTGCCCTGCCCGCACGCGAGGCGTCGGCCGAGCCGCTGCAACCGGCGCTGCGCCACATGCTCGACGACGAACTGCGCGCCATCGTGAGCCGGCCCGGCGCACCGCTGGCCAGCCTGGCGGTGGTGGCGCTGCGCGACGGCGTGCCGGTGTACGAACAGGCGCTGGGCTGGCGCAGCGTGGCGCTGGGCCTGCCGGCCACCGTCGACACGCTGTACCGCGTGGCGTCGGTGTCCAAGCTCGTCACCGCCATCGGCTTCATGAAGCTGGTCGAGCAGGGCCGCGTGGACCTCGACGCCGACGCCAGCCGCTACCTGGGCTTCGTGCTGCGCCATCCCGCCCACCCGGCACGCATCGTCACGCCGCGCATGCTGCTGAGCCACACCTCGGCCCTGCGCGACCCCGGCGACCTGCTGCCGTCCAGGGTCGGCGTGAGCCTGGCCAGCATGGTGACGCCGAAGGGCTCGCCGGCTGCGGCTGCGGCTTCCGGTGCGCGGGCCTCTTCAGCGAACACGGCATCCACGTCGTACACGGCATATTGGGCCCGGCCGGCGGCGCAGGCGCCGGGCGCCGGCTGGTTCCATTACGCCAACATCAATGCCGTGGTGCTGGGCACGATCATCGAACGTGTCTCCGGCCAGCGCTTCGATCGCTACATGAAGACCGAGGTGCTGGCGCCGCTGGGTGTCGTCGGCGGCTACCACCCGGCGGCCGATCTGACGGCCGCCGAGGCCCAGCAATTGGCCACGCTGTACCGCAAGAGCCCCGATGGCGGCGTGCACTGGAACCCCGGCGGGCCGTGGGTGCCCCAGGGCCCCGACCGAACTGCCGCGCCACCGGCGCCGATCGAGGGCCTGGACGCGTACGAAGTCGGCAGCAACGCGGGCGTGTTCGGCCCCCAGGGCGGCCTGCGCACCAGCGTGCGCGGCCTGACGCGGCTGATGCAGATGCTGCTCGACCGCGGCACGCTCGACGGCGTGACCGTGCTGCAGGCCGCCACTGTGGATGCGATGCTGACGCCGCAGTGGTCGCTGGCACCGCCCGGGCGGCCACGCAATGGCGACACCGAGGGCGACCTGTTCCTGCGCTGGGGCCTGGGGCCGCAACTCTTCACCGGCCAGGGCGGCAGCCGGGGCCGTGGCGACCGCATCGGCGCCACGCCGGGCGGCCTGATTGGCGGACTGATTGGCGGACTGACGGGCGCTGGCCACCTCGGCGAGGCCTGGGGCCTGTGCGCGGGCTTCGTGTTCGACCCGCTGACGCGCCAGGGCCTCATCTACATCGTC
>JBBSCX010000468.1:0-2466 GCA_038249905.1 Burkholderiales bacterium | reverse complement strand
CAGGCCACGCTGGTGCGCCGTTATGGCGCCGCCGCCGTGGTCATGGCCTTCGACGAAAAGGGCCAGGCCGACACCTACGCGCGCAAGACCGAGATCTGCCAGCGCGCCTATCGGGTCTTGACCGAGCAGGTGGGCTTTCCTCCCGAGGACATCATCTTCGACCCCAACATCTTCGCCATCGCCACCGGCATCGAAGAACACGACAACTACGCCGTGGACTTCATCGAGGCCACGCGCTGGATCAAGGCCAATCTGCCGGGGGCCAAGGTCTCGGGCGGGGTGTCGAATGTGAGCTTCAGCTTCCGCGGCAACGACCCGGTGCGCGAGGCCATCCACACCGTTTTTCTGTACCACGCCATCCGCGCTGGCCTGGACATGGGCATCGTCAACGCCGGCATGATGGGCGTGTACGACGACCTCGACCCCGAACTGCGTGAACGCGTCGAAGACGTGGTCCTGAACCGGCGCACCGACAGCGGCGAACGCCTGATCGAGATTGCCGAGCGTGCCAAGGGCCAGTCGCGCGACGACAGCGCCCGTCTGGCCTGGCGCGTCGGCGACGTCAACGCGCGCTTGAGCCACGCCCTGGTGCACGGCATCAACGAGTTCATCACCATCGACACCGAAGAGGCCTGGCAGGCCATCTCCGCCACCGGCGGCCGCCCATTGCACGTCATCGAAGGCCCGCTGATGGCGGGCATGAACGTGGTCGGCGACCTGTTCGGTCAGGGCAAGATGTTCCTGCCGCAAGTGGTCAAGAGTGCGCGCGTGATGAAGCAGGCCGTGGCCCACCTGCTGCCCTACATCGAGGAAGAAAAGAAGCTGCTGATCGCCGGTGGTGGCGAGGTCAAGCCCAAGGGCAAGATCGTGATTGCCACCGTCAAGGGCGACGTGCACGACATCGGCAAGAACATCGTCACCGTGGTCTTGCAATGCAACAACTTCGAGGTCGTCAACATGGGCGTGATGGTCGCGTGCCAGGACATCCTGGCCAAGGCCAAGGTGGAAGGGGCCGACATCATCGGCCTGTCCGGCCTGATCACGCCCAGCCTGGAAGAGATGCAGCATGTGGCCGCCGAGATGCAGCGCGACGACTGGTTCCGCATCAGGAAGATTCCGCTGCTGATCGGCGGCGCCACCTGCAGCCGCGTGCACACGGCGGTGAAGATCGCGCCGCATTACGAAGGCCCTGTCGTCTATGTGCCCGATGCCAGCCGCAGCGTGGGCGTGTGCAGCGACCTGTTAAGCGACGAGCGCGCCACCAGGTACATCGCCGAGCTGGAAGCTGACTACGAAAAGGTGCGGCAACTGCACGCCAGCCGCAAGACCACGCCGCTGGTGACATTGGCCGCTGCACGCGCCAACAAGACGACGCTGGACTGGGCCGCCTACACCCCGCCGGTGCCGCGCTTCATCGGCCGGCGCGAACTGCGCAATTTCGACCTGGCCGAACTGGCGAAGTGCATCGACTGGGGCCCCTTTTTCCAGACCTGGGACCTGGCCGGCGCCTTCCCCGAGATCCTGCGCGACGAGGTGGTGGGCCACGAGGCGCAGCGTGTCTTCAGCGACGGCAAGCGCATGCTGCAGCGGCTGATCGAGGGCCGCTGGCTGCAGGCCAGTGGCGTCGTCGCGCTGCTGCCGGCCAACACGGTGGGCGATGATTCCGTCGAGATCTACACCGACGAGACGCGCAGCGAGGTCGCATTGCGCTGGAACCCGCTGCGCCTGCAGACCGAGCGCCCGGTGGTCGAGGGGCTGAAGCGAGCCAACCGCAGCCTGGCCGACTTCATCGCTCCGCGTGCCGAAGCCGGCGGCCGGGCCGACTACATCGGCCTGTTTGCCGTCACCGCCGGCCTGGGCGTGGACCGCAAGGAGGCGCAGTTTCTGGCCGACCACGACGACTACAGCGCCATCATGCTGAAGGCCCTGGCCGACCGCCTGGCCGAGGCCTTTGCCGAACGCCTGCACCAGCGTGTGCGCACTGACTTGTGGGGCTACGCAGCGGACGAAAAACTCGACACCGAGGCGCTGATCAAGGAACAGTACCGCGGCATCCGGCCCGCGCCCGGCTACCCGGCCTGCCCCGACCACACCGTCAAGCGCGACATGTTCCGCGTGCTGCAGGCACCTGCCATCGGCATGGAGCTGACCGAGAGCCTGGCGATGACGCCGGCGGCCAGCGTCAGCGGCTTCTACATGGCCCACCCCGAGGCGCAGTACTTCAACGTCGGCCGCATCGGCGAAGACCAGCTGTCGGACTGGGCCCAGCGCCAGGGTCTGGCCGAGACCGAGGCCCGGCGAGCGCTCGCGCCCGCCCTGGGTTGATTCGGGGCGCTGGCGCCCGCCCTGGGTTGATTCGGGGCGCTCGCGCCTGCCCTGGGCTGATGCGGGGCGCTTGCGCCCGCCCTTCCTTCAAGCGAACGACGCCGCGCCCGCGCCCGACCCCTTGTCCGCCCAGGGGGCGAT
>JBBSCX010000467.1:0-2473 GCA_038249905.1 Burkholderiales bacterium | reverse complement strand
GGGCGGGGTGGTGCTGCACGCCGCCAGCGCCAGCAACGCGGCGGCAGTGCCGGCCGCGGCCAGTGTGCGCAGCGACAGACGGCGCGGGCCGAACTTGCAGTGCCCCCGGTTCATGCGGCCTCCGGCGCGGTGTCGAACCAGGCCGCGCGCACTTCGACCGGCAGTTGCGCGCCACCGGCCATCGACGTGGCTTGCGCCCTTTGCAGCAAATGCCAGAAGTAGCGGTAGCTGGCGCGGTCGTGCAGGGTGTCGGCGTGGCGGATCGGGGCCCAGGCCGCGTCCTGGGCCGCGCGCAGGATCGCGATGGCTTCGTCGATATCGGCCGTGCTGGGCGCGAAGGCTTCGACGATGGGCCGGATCTGGTCGGGGTGGATGCTCCACATGCGCGTGCAGCCCAGCATGCGGCTGGCCATGGTGGCGGCGTCCTGCAGCGCCTGCTTGTCCTTGAACTCGGTGACGACGCAATGCGACGGTGTCTTGCCATGGGCATGGCAGGCGGCCGAGATCTCGAGCTTGGCGCGCACCACCAGCGGGTGGTCGAACTGGCCGTCGGCGCTCATCGCGCTCAGCGGGATGGCGCCGCGGTGGGCCGAGACGAAGTCCATCAGGCCGAAGGACAGGCTCTCGATGCGCGGGTGGGCAGCGATGTCGAACACCTGGCGCAGCGCGCCGTGCGTTTCGATCAGCGCGTGCAAAGGCACAGCGGCGCCGCCCGCGGCCGCGACCGCGATTGCCGCGCTGTCGATATCAACCAAACGTTCTGGCTTGGGCAGCATCAGGTAGGCGGGGGCCTTGGCCGCGCGCAGCACCGTGGCCAGCACATCGCCGAAGGCCGGGTGCGTGAGAGGCAGCAGGCGCACGCCGACGCGGCCGTGGCGGTTCTCGGCGCTGCCCAGCAGGGCGGCAATCATCTGTGCCCGGTCCAGCTCGCCGCCGACCGGGGCGCCGTCCTCGTTGTCCAGCGTGACGTCGAAGACCGGGCCCC
Source organism: Burkholderiales bacterium (assembly GCA_038249905.1). Classification (GTDB taxonomy): domain Bacteria; phylum Pseudomonadota; class Gammaproteobacteria; order Burkholderiales; family Burkholderiaceae_C; genus Rubrivivax. The sequence goes on along the minus strand of JBBSCX010000467.1, from coordinate 1,488 downwards.
ATTCGGCCTGCAGCGCCAGGCTCTTCTTCATGCGCCCCTCGACGCCGGCATAGTGGTCGCACACCGGCAGCGGGGCCGGCCGGTCTCCGGCGTCGTACAGCGCCATGCGGGGGTGGAGGGAGGGGGTGGAGGTCACGGCGGCGCAATGAAGTCAAAGGATGCGCGGCAGTCTAGTGGGCAGCCAGTGGCCGGGCGGGAATGTGGCCGGGCGTGAATGTGGCCGGGCGTGAATGTGGACGGGCGTGAGAAGGGGGCCTCGCGGGCCCCCTCGTCATCGCCGACGGCGCCAAGAGCGGCGCGAGCTTGATCAACCAGCCTCAGACCAGGTGCTTGACCCCGTCCTGTTCGCCCACCAACTCGGCCAGGGTCTTGTCGATGCAGCCCTGGCTGAACTCGTCGATCGGCAGGTCCTCGACGATCTTGTAGGCGCCGCCCTCGCAGGTGACGGGGTAGCCGAACATCACGTCCTTGGGGATGCCGTACTCGCCATTGCTGGGCACGCCCATCGTCACCCAGCCGCCGTTCGTGCCCAGGGCCCAGTCGCGCATGTGGTCGATGGCGGCATTGGCGGCCGAAGCTGCCGACGACGAGCCCCGCGCCTCGATGATGGCCGCGCCGCGCTTGCCGACCGTGGGCAGGAACACGTCCTTGTTCCAGGCGTGGTCGTTGATCATGTCCTTCAAGCTTTCGCCCTCGACGGTGGCGAAACGGTAGTCGGCGTACATCGTCGGCGAGTGGTTGCCCCACACCGCCAACTGCTTGATCGACGCCACCGGTTTGCCGGTCTTGGCCGCCAGTTGCGACAGCGCCCGGTTGTGGTCCAGGCGCAGCATGGCGGTGAAGTTTTCGCGTTTCAGCGAAGGCGCGCTCTTCATCGCGATCCAGGCGTTGGTGTTGGCCGGGTTGCCGACGACCAATACCTTGACGTCGCGGCTGGCGACCTGGTCAAGGGCCTTGCCCTGGCCGGTAAAGATCTGGCCGTTGATGTTCAGCAGTTCGGCGCGTTCCATGCCTGCCTTGCGCGGCATGCTGCCGACCAGCAGCGCGTAGTCGGTGTCCTTGAAGGCCGTCATCGGGTCGCTGTGCGCTTCCATGCCGGCCAGCAGCGGGAAGGCGCAGTCGTCGATTTCCATCATCACGCCCTTCAGCGCCTTCTGCGGGCCTTCCACCGGCACTTCCAGCAGTTGCAGGATGACGGGTTGATCCTTGCCCAGCATCTCGCCGCTGGCGATGCGGAACAGCAGGGCGTAGCCGATCTGACCAGCAGCGCCGGTGACGGCAACACGGACGGGTGTCTTGCTCATGGGGGGTCTCCTCGATGCCGGGTCGATGCCGGGTCGGTGCAGGGATGGGACAGGCTGGAGATTCTAGACACCGGCCTGACGTCACTCTTATGTCTTATGCAAGACATCTTGTTGGACAATGCGGGCCATGGCCGACGTCCTTGCGCCCACTCCCATGCCGTCGGGCTCGCCGTCGCTTGCGCCG
>JBBSCX010000466.1:0-2477 GCA_038249905.1 Burkholderiales bacterium | reverse complement strand
GGTGAGCACGCTGGCCGTGTCCTGCTGTCCGAGCGCGGCAACTTCCCCACCGACCTGTACATCGCCGACAGCGTCGCCCGCGCGCACGGCCTGCGCCTGGAACTGGCCACGACGGAAGACCTGTCGCAGCGCCTGGGGCGCGGCGACGTGGCCGTGCTGATGCTGACGCACGTGAATTACCGCAACGGCCGCATGCACGACATGGCCGCGTTGACCGCTGCCGCGCACCGCAACGGCGCACTGGCGGTGTGGGACCTGGCGCATTCGGCCGGCGCGGTGCCGGTGGACCTGCACGGCGCCGACGCCGACTTCGCAGTCGGCTGCGGCTACAAATACCTCAACGGCGGCCCTGGCGCACCGGCCTTCGTCTGGGCGCATCCGCGCCATGTGGCGCAGGTGACGCAGCCACTGGCCGGCTGGCTGGGGCATGCCGCGCCCTTCGACTTCGTGCCCGGCTACACACCGGCGCCGGGCATCACGCGCTTCCAGTGCGGCACGCCGCCCATCCTGTCGCTGGCCGCGCTGGAATGCGGGGTGGACACGGTGCTGGCGGCAGCCGCGGGTGACGGCCCGGGCGCGATGGCGGCGCTGCGGGCGAAGTCGCTGGCGCTGACCGAACTGTTCACGCGCCTGGTGCAGCAGCGTTGCCCGCAACTGGCACTGCTGTCGCCGGCCGAGGGCGCCCTGCGCGGCAGCCAGGTCTGCCTGACCCCGGCGCCCGGCCAGCCGCCACTGGCCTATGCGGTGATGCAGGCATTGATCGCCCGCGGCGTGATCGGCGACTTCCGTGCCGGCGACAAGTCGCACCCCGACACCGCGACCGACGTGCTGCGCTTCGGCTGCACGCCGCTGTACACGCGCTTCGTCGATGTCTGGGACGCGGTGGAGCACCTGCACAAGGTGCTGGCACGCGAGGAATGGGCCGAGTCGCGCTTTGCTGCGCGTGCTGCGGTGACCTGAAGCGCTGCTCTCGCAGCCCCCCGGACCGCTGCCGTGCAATGCCGCCTGGTCCTGCTGACGACACAAACCTTCTGGTCGGGACTCAACGGCAGCAGTGCGCGCATTCGCACGCTGGCCGACGCGCTGTCGCGCCGCGTGGCGCTGAGCGTCCTCGTGCCCCAGACCCTGCCGGAAGAAGAACTGCTGGCGCTGCGCCGCTTTCTGCCGCAGGCGCGGTGCGTGAGCCTGGGTCTGCCGCAATCTGGCAGGCGCAGCGAGGCCCTGCGGGCATTGGCAGCCTGGCTCGCCTCACAGCCGCAGGATGCCTGCCTGTTCGAGTTTCTGGATACCGACTGGTTGCGTGCTGCAGTGCCCCAAGGCGTGCTGACCCTGATCGACACGCACAACGTCAGCAGCGACCTGCCCGCCACGGCGGGTGCAACGGCCATCTCGGTCGATGAAGAACGCAGGCGCCTGGCGGCTTTCGACCGCGTCATCGCCATCGCCGAACCCGACCGGCAGCGGTTTGCTGGCTGGTTGGGTGCTCAGCGGGTGCTGCTGGTGCCGCATGCGGTGCAGACCACGGCCTTGCCGATGCCGCAACGGGACGTGGCGCGCCGTGTGCTGTTCGTAGGCAGTCAGTGGGCGCCGAACGTCGACGCACTGCGTGCCTTCATCGGTGAGTGCTGGCCCGCACTGGCGCCGACCGGGCTGCGCCTGTCGCTGGCCGGCGGCGCCGGGCTGGCTGCCATGGTGGCTGACACGCCGGGCGTGGACGTGCTCGGCCGCCTGCCCGACCTGCGTCCGGCCTACGCCGACGCCGACATCGTCATCAACCCGGTGGTGCTGGGCTCGGGGCTGAAGATCAAGTCGCTGGAGGCCCTGGCCCACGGCCGACCTCTGGTGGCGTCACCCCACGCGCTGCGTGGCCTGCCGGATCCCGACCTGCACCGTGCCTGCGCCGTGGCGGTCACTGCGGCGGACTTCGTGCAAGCCATCACCATGCTCGCCGGAGACCCGGCCCGGCGCCAGGCCCTGGCCGAGGCGGCACTGCAATTGGTCGGCGATCACTTCAGCGCGCTGCGATGCCATGCACCGTTGTGGCAGGCGCTCGGCCTGCCGTCGGAAGAACGCGCCGAAGAGTGAAGAAGGGCCGGGGTGACCGCCGGCTCAACACCGGCGGTCAGTAGCGGGCACCGGCCAGAGTCGTCAGCAGGGCTTCAGCCCTGGTCCGGGCCGTCGCGGCGCCGACGCCGCATGGCCAACAATCCTGCGCCCAAGGCACCGGCCACCAGGCCCAGAGAACCTGGCTCGGGGACATCATTGGCAATGAGCTGGAACTGCCCAATGGGCCCCGGTGTGGAGGCGCCGAGGTCCAGCGGGTCGCCGTAGAAGGCATTGGCGGTGCCCTTGAAGCAACTGATCGCTTGCCCCGCCAGCCCCTCATTGCGCTGGATCGCATTGGACGGTCCGCCGTAGCCGTCGCCGCAGTAGCCGCCTCCGCCGGTGAAGTCGTAGACACCGACATCGGCCTCGGC
>JBBSCX010000465.1:0-2481 GCA_038249905.1 Burkholderiales bacterium | reverse complement strand
GGATCTCGGAGATGAAGCGCCCACGCTCGTCGCGATCGAACTGCACGATGACGTCGACGACGACGCTCAGCAGCCATTTGATCTCGTTCATGCGCAGGCCGCCACCGGCGCCGGTCTCGCGGATCATCAGCGACATCTGCTCGAAGGCGAGCGCGCAGCTGCCGGCATGAACGCTGGTGATACTGCCCGGGTGGCCCGACGCCGCGAGCCGCACGAAGTAGAAGCACTCGTCGCCGCGCACCTCGGCCAGGAAGATGCGGTCGGGCTTCATCCGCAGGCAGGCTTCCAGCAGCGACTTGGCCGTGACGCGGGCCGTGCCCTGCGCGTCCTTGCTGTAGAACAGGTGCACCACGTTCGGGTGGTTCGGCAGCGTCAGCTCGGCCGTGTCCTGGATCGTGATGAGTCGCTCGTGCTTCGGCACTTCCTCGACCAGGCCCTTCATGAAGGTGGTCTTGCCCGAGCCGGTCTTGCCGCTGACGACGATGGTCTGGTGCTTGCGCACCGCCAGGCGCAGGAACTCGGCATAGCGGCCGGCATCCTTCAGCTCCACCAGCTCGCGCTCGAAGGGCAGCAGTTCGGCGTTCGGTGTGCGCGTCACGGTGGCCGTGCGCTCGAACAGGCCTTCGCGCTCGAAGTCGTCCAGCCGCTTGATGAGGTGCGATGGCTTGCGCACCGTGATCGACACTGTGCCGCGAGGCACGGCCGGTGGGATGACGAACTGGATGCGTTCGCCGCTGGGCAGCGTCGCCGACAGCAGCGGCCGTTCCTGGTTCACCTGCTGGTCGCAGAACGTGGCCACGGCAGTCGCCAGCGACAGGCAGCGTTCCTGTGTCATCTCTGGCGCCGGTACGGTCTGCCAGCCGCGCACCGTCTCCACGAGCAGTTCGCCGGGGCGGTTCACGCAGACCTCCAGCACGCCAGGCGCGTCCAGCTGTTCGCGCAGCGGGCGCAGGAACTCGACAACCGAGGTGGCGTCGCCGCACCAGCCGTCACCAGGCCCGTCGTGGTCGTGTTGAAGTGCGCTCATCGCTCCACCGGCCGCAACTCATAGACCGACGAGAAGTCCACGTCGCGCGCGACGTAGATGCCGACGATGCCACCCTGGTTCTGGTAGATCAGCGGCGGGATGTTGATGGTGCTGTCCAGCACCTTCTCGGCCAGCTTGCTGGTGTTCGCGGTGGTGGACGGCAGCACGATGGTGTCGGCCTGCCGCTCACTGGCCTGGTTCTGGATGACCAGCTTGACCGAGTCGTCGATCAGCGACAGCAGCATGGCCGCACCGATGCGCTCGCCCCAGCGGTTGTCGACGTAGCCGTCGATGCCCGACTCGCCGAGCTGGCCGGTGCCGGGGGAGTCGATGTCCACCGTCACGCCCAGCGGCGTGCGGATGCGGGTCCAGAGCACCGGGATGCGCACGGTACCGGGCCGGACCGATGCGATGCGGTACTCGCCGTCGAGGTGCGAACCGCGCTCGATCAGCAGCACGCGGCCGTCGTCGCTGAAGACGTTGCGCTGCACCTGGCAGCCGACCAGGCCCGAGGTGGCGCTGATCACTTTCGTCTTCAGTGCGCAGGTGAAGGCCGTGCCCTTGGGCAAGGTCAAGCTGCGGTTGCCCAGCACTGAGGCCGCCACTTTGGGGGTGGCCGAACCTTGGAGCTGGCCACCGAAGAGGCCGCCTCCGGCAGCAGGCCCAGCAAGTGCTGCTGGGCTTGCCATCGCCGGCCCGCCCAGAAGGGCTCCTGACGGCATTTGCCCGGTGGCCTGGCCGGTCGCCTGCGCTGCGGTCTTCGTCAAGTTTTCGAGCAGACCCTGAAGCTGTCGCTGGTAGCCCTGGAGGTTGCGGGATGTCGCAGCAAGTGGGTCGTTGGGATCGGCGGGCTCGGGTTCAAGCATCGCTCCGGTCGGCTGCGCCGACGCATCAGCCCTGCGCATGGAGACACCCTGCGGAGGAACAGTCCCTGGCCGCGTGGTCACCAGCAGGATGGGGGCGTCCTCAGGAGGGGCCACTTTCTGGCCACCCGATGCGGGTGCACCCGAACCGGTGCGCCGGACACCGATGGGCTCTGCCACTTCGTCGGCCGTGGGCGTCAAGGCCGGGATGCGCGGCGCCGTGGTCACAGCAGCAGTCGCGGCGGGCGCTGGCGGCATTTCCAGCTTTCGCGGTTCAGAGGTGGCGGCTGTGGGCTTGTCCTTCATCAGCTTCGACCCCGCCTCGTCGGCGCTCTTGCCGCTGGCCGAGAAGCGCTGGATCGCAAAGGCAGCGACCGCGACCAGGGAGCCGATGAGCAGGACCACGGCCAGCAGACCCTTCGTCGACACAGCCATGTGCTGCCGGGTCGCGACGTTGGGGATGCCTGGCTCGCCGGGCAGCGGCGAGATCGTGTTGCCGTCTGCCTCTGGTTCGGGGCCCACGTTGGGCGCACGGTCGCGCGGCTCGTTGGGGTCGTGCGTCATGGTGTGCCTCCCTTGCGCGCTTCGGTG
>JBBSCX010000464.1:0-2482 GCA_038249905.1 Burkholderiales bacterium | reverse complement strand
TCTGCTCGACCGTCATGCCGTGCGCGACGCACGAGTTGAAGTCGTCGACGCCATAAGCCGGCGATGAATGCACGATGCCGGTGCCGTCATCGGCCGTGGCGTAGTCGGCCAGATAGACGGGGCTGAGACGGTCAAAACCGGCGTGCATCTCGGCCAGCGGGTGGCGGAAGTGGATGCCGCCCAGCTTCTCGCCCAGCGTGGTCGCCAGCACCGTGCCCTCCAGCCCATAACGCCGCAGGCAGGACTCGACCAGCGAGGTCGCCAGCACCAGCAGGCCGCGCGGTGTATCGACCAGCGCGTACTCCAGCGCCGGGTTCAGGTTCAGCGCCTGGTTGGCGGGGATGGTCCAGGCGGTGGTCGTCCAGATGACGGCAAAGGCGTCACCCTCGATGCGGTCCAGGCCGAACGCAGCCGCGAGCTTCAGCGGCTCGGCGCACAAAAAGCCCACGTCCAGCGTCTGGCTGGCCTTGTCCGCGTACTCGATCTCGAACTCGGCCAATGAAGAACCGCAGTCGAAACACCAGTACACCGGCTTCAGGCCGCGATAGACGAAGCCGCGCTCGATGACGCGCTTCAGCGCACGCAACTCGGCCGCTTCGTTGGCAAAGTCCATGGTCCGGTAGGGCCGTTCCCATTCGCCCAGCACACCGACGCGTTGACGGTCGGCCAGTTGCTGCGCGATCTGCTCGGTGGCATAGGCGCGGCTCTTGGCCTGCATCTCGTCGCGCGACAGCTTGCGGCCGTGCAATTTCTCGATTGCGTTTTCGATCGGCAGGCCGTGGCAGTCCCAGCCGGGGATGAAACGCGCGTCGAAGCCGGCCAGCTGCCGCGACTTGACGACCATGTCCTTCAGGATGTTGTTGGCGGCATGGCCCACGTGCAGCGTGCCGTTGGCATAGGGCGGGCCGTCGTGCAACACGAACAGCGGCGCGCCGCGGCGTGCCACGCGCAGGCGCTGGTACAGACCGCCGTCCTTGCGGGTGTCGTTCCAGTCGGCAACCCAGGCCGGTTCGCGCTTGGGCAGGTCGCCCCGCATCGGAAAGGGCGTGTCTGGCAGGTTCAGTGTCGAACGGTAGTCGACGTTCGCAGCGGCAGCGGTGTCTTGGCTCATGGCGATGGCGCTGGGGCAGGGCGCGGGTGCAGGTGCGGGTGCGGGTGCGGGTGCGGGTGCGGGTGCAATCGGTGCGGGCGGGGCAGGCGGTGCGCGGGGTGCGTTCCGGGTGGGCTGCCCGGGCCGACAGGCGCGCCGCGAGGATGGGCGCCGCTTTCTGGCGGCGCCGGGCTCAGCGGCTGCCGCGCCGAATTCGATCGCGGATCGTCTGGCGGCGCTGCGCGGCATGACCACGCGGGCGCGTGGCGCAGGGGGAGGCAAGACGGGTCCGCAACATGGCGCTGATTCTAGTCGTGACCCCCGGTGGGGATACCAACAGAGAAGCCAGCTCGATCGGTACCCGCCGCCCTGTCAAACCAGTCGCGCGCGGCCTGGGTGTCGCGGGCGATGCCCTCGCGCAAAGCGTCCAGGCCCTCGTACTTCAGTTCGTCGTGCAGCTTGTGCAGCAGTTCGACGCGAAGAAGGCGACCGTATCCGCCCTCGGCACCCAGGGTCCCCGGCCAGTGCAGGCAGTGGGCTTCCAGCAGCACGCGCCCGACGTCTTCCACCGTCGGCCGCACCCCCAGACTGACGACCGCCGGCACAGGCGCTGTGTTCGACCCCTCCGGCCCTTCCAGCCCGTGCACCCGGGCCACGAAGATGCCGCTGGCGGCCGGCCGCGGGTGCGGGAAACGCAGGTTGAGCGTGCGAAAACCCAGCGTGCGCCCCAGCTTGCGCCCGTGCACCGCGCGGCCGCTGATGGCATAGGGCCGGCCCAGCAGTGCCGCGGCCCGGGCCATGTCGCCGGCGGCCAGGGCCTCGCGCACGGCCGAGCTGGACACGCGAAGTCCATGCACCTCGTAGCTCATCATGCGCGCGACATCGAAGCCGCCGGAGTTTGGTGCGCCACCCGATGCGCCACGCGATCCGCCACCCGAGGCGCCACCCGAGGCGCCACCGGATGCCGCACCGGCCGCGTCCAGCGTGGCGTAGTTGCCAGCCCGGCGCGCGCCGTAGCTGAAGTCGTCCCCGACCAGCACATAGCGCGCGCTCAGGCCGCGCACCAGCACCTGGTCGACGAAGGCCTGCGGCGACATCGCCGCCAGACGCTCGTCGAAACGCATCACCACCACATGGTCGATGCCGCAAAGCGCCAATTCGGCCAGCTTGTCGCGCAATGTGCCGATGCGTGCGGGTGCCGTCTCGGGCCGGCCGGCGCGGCGGGCGAAGAAGTCGCGGGGGTGCGGCTCGAAAGTCAGCACGCACGATGGCAGGCCGCGGTGCCGCGCCTCATTCACCAGCAGCGCCAGCATGGCCTGGTGGCCCCGGTGCACGCCGTCGAAGTTGCCGATGGTCAGCGCGTGGGGCTGGGACGAGAGCTGGGCGTGGCCG
>JBBSCX010000463.1:0-2485 GCA_038249905.1 Burkholderiales bacterium | reverse complement strand
CGTGGTGTTGTGGGTGACTGGCGCGCTGCCGATCATCCTGCAGGAACTCGACGCCATTCAGTGGAAGATTGGCGCCACCCAGATCAGTGTGCGCAACATCCTGGAGGGCGCCGTCAGCGCCGTGCTGGTGCTGGTGGGCGCACTGTGGCTGTCGTCGCTGCTGGAAGCGCGTCTGCTCACGGGCAGCCTGGGCAATCTGGGCGTGCGCAAGATTGCCGCGAACGCGATTCGCGCGGTGCTGCTTTTCGTGGGCCTGATGTTTGCGTTGTCGGCGGCCGGCATCGACCTCACGGCCCTCGGAGTGCTGGGCGGTGCGATAGGCGTGGGCATCGGTTTCGGCCTGCAGAAGCTGGCGGCCAATTACGTCAGCGGCTTCGTCATCCTGGCCGAGCAGAGCATGCGCATCGGCGACTTGGTGAAGGTCGACAATTTCGAAGGCCGCATCACCGACATCAGCACACGCTTCACCGTCATCCGCGCCATCAACGGCCGCGAGGCCATCGTGCCCAACGAGATGATGATCACGCAGCGTGTCGAGAACGCATCGTTGGCCGACAGCCGGCTGCTGCTGACCACCGTGGTGCAGGTGGCCTATGGCACCGACCTGGACATGCTGATGCCGCGCATCAGCGAAACCGTCTCTGCGGTGCCGCGCGTGATGGCCGACCCCGGCCCCGGCGTGCTGCTGAGCAATTTCGCTGCCGACGGCCTGGAGTTGACCGTGGGTTTCTGGATTGCCGACCCGGAGAACGGCCAAGGCAATGTGCGCTCTGATGTGAACCTGGCCATCCTGAAACTTTTCGACGTGCTGCAGGTCGTAATTCCTTACCCGCAGCGCGTGCTGCGTCGGGCTTCGGCCTGATGCTCCTGGAATGACGCCCCGCCAAGCTTCCAGCCCCACGCCCAGCCGATGCCGCTTGCAGCCCTTTCAGGCCTGGCTGCTGGCCGCGCTGCTGCTGGCGGCGCAGGCTCTGGGCCTGGCGCACCGCGTGGCACATGCGCCTGGCTTGTCCGCTGCCACGGTTGCGCAGGCAACGGCGCCGGCGAATGCGTTTGCAGCAGCGACTGCAAGTGCACTTGAAGGTGCAGCGGCAGCTGAATCTGCTGGCGCACCGGCTCACGTTGACTCGCACTTTCCACACGAAGCAAGCAGTGGCGACTGCCGGCTCATCGATCAGCTGGAACATGCCGACGCCTTTTTCGCCGGTGCCAGCCTGCATTCGGTGCTGCCGCGCGCAGCGGCCACTGGCGCGGCCGCTGCGCTGCCCGCAGTGCCTGCGTGCAGCGCAGCGGCCTATCTGGCCCGTGGCCCGCCGGCCGGCGACATCGCGCGCATTTCCACCCGCGCCTGAGCGTTCCGCCCGGCCCCGCACACGGCATTTTTTCAGCCGTTGCGGCTGCCTTCAATTGCCTGACCCCGCGATCCGCTTCCTGTGGTCGCGCGCGTCCCCATTGCGAGCCACCTTCCATGTTTCCTATGCCCACGTCTCGTTTTGCTCTCCATCCGCTGGCCCTGCTGCTGTGCGGCGGCAGCGCTTTCGCCCAAGTCTCGGCACCGACCCAGACCATCGTCATCACCGGCAACCCGCTGGGCCGCGAGGCAGGTGCCACGCCGGTCAGCGTGCTGTCCGGCAACGCGTTGGTGCAGCGCCGCTCGGGCACGTTGGGCGACACGCTCGACGGCCTGCCCGGCGTCAGTTCCAGCGGCTTCGGCCCCAACAGCAGCCGGCCCGTCATTCGCGGTCTGGACGGCGACCGCGTGCGCCTGCTCGACAGTGGCAGCGCTTCCGTCGACGCCTCCAACCTGAGCTTCGATCACAACAGCGCCACCGACCCCCTGGTGGCCGAGCGCATCGAGGTGCTGCGCGGCCCGGCCGCGCTGCTGTACGGCGGCAATGCCACGGGCGGTGTCATCAACGTCATCGACAACCGCATTCCGCGTGCAATTTCCGAGGGCTTGTCTGGCCGTGCCGAAGTGCGCTTCGGCGGTGCCGCCTCCGAGCGTGCAGGGGCTGCCTTGGTGGAAGGCGGCAAGGGCGCCTTTGCCTGGCATGCCGACGTGCACGGGCGCAGCGCCAGCGACCTGCGCACGCCGCGCTACACGCCGATCGAAGACGGCCAGCCGCTGGACCCGGCCACGCGCGTGCGCAACTCCGAAGCACGCAGTGAAGGCGGCGCGGTGGGCGGCGCCTGGGTCGGCCCCCACGGGTATCTGGGCGCTTCGGTGGACAGCGTGCGCCAGCGTTACGGTGTGACGGTGGAGCCCGATGTCTTCATCCGCATGCAGCGCGAACGCTTGTCGCTGGCCGGCGAATGGCGGGCGCTGCCGGGGCCGTTCACGCAGGTCTCGGCACACGCCAGCCACACGCGCTACCGCCACGACGAGGTCGAAGGCAGCGGTGAAATCGGCACCACGTTCCGCAGCACGGGCGACGAGTTCCGCATGCAGCTGCGCCATGCCCCCATCGGCCCGCTGCAGGGCGTG
>JBBSCX010000462.1:0-2491 GCA_038249905.1 Burkholderiales bacterium | reverse complement strand
TTGATCTCGTTCATGCGCAGGCCGCCACCGGCGCCAGTCTCGCGGATCATCAGCGACATCTGCTCGAAGGCGAGGGCGCAGCTGCCGGCGTGGACGCTGGTGATGCTGCCCGGGTGGCCCGAGGCCGCGAGCCGCACGAAGTAGAAGCACTCGTCGCCGCGCACCTCGGCCAGGAAGATGCGGTCGGGCTTCATGCGCAGGCAGGCTTCCAGCAGCGACTTGGCCGTGACGCGGGCCGTGCCCTGGGCATCCTTGCTGTAGAAAAGGTGAACCACGTTCGGGTGGTTTGGCAAAGTCAGCTCGGCCGTGTCCTGGATCGTGATGAGGCGCTCGTGCTTCGGCACCTCCTCGACCAGACCCTTCATGAAGGTGGTCTTGCCCGATCCGGTCTTGCCGCTGACGACGATGGTCTGGTGCCTGCGCACGGCCAGCCGCAGGAACTCGGCGTAGCGACCCGCGTCCTTCAGGTCCACCAGTTCGCGCTCGAAGGGCAGCAGTTCCGCATTCGGCGTGCGCGTCACGGTGGCCGTGCGCTCGAACAAGCCCTCGCGCTCGAAGTCGTCGAGCCGCTTGATCAGGTGCGATGGTTTGCGCACCGTGATCGACACCGTGCCGCGCGGCACGGCCGGTGGGATGACGAACTGGATGCGTTCGCCGCTGGGCAGCGTGGCCGAGAGCAACGGTCGCTCTTGGTTGACCTGCTGGTCGCAGAAGGTCGCCACAGCGGTGGCCAGCGACAGGCAGCGTTCCTGCGTCATCTCGGGCGCCGGCACGGTCTGCCAGCCGCGCACGGTTTCCACCAGCAGTTCGCCGGGCCGGTTGACGCAGACCTCCAGCACGCCAGGCGCATCGAGCTGCTCGCGCAGTGGGCGCAGGAACTCGACCACCGACGTGGCGTCGCCGCACCAGCCGTCGCCGGGCCCATCGTGGTCGTGTTGGAGTGCGCTCATCGTTCCACCGGCCTGAGCTCGTACACCGACGAGAAGTCCACGTCGCGCGCGACGTAGATGCCGACGATGCCGCCCTGGTTCTGGTAGATCAGCGGCGGGATGTTGATGGTGCTGTCCAGCACCTTTTCAGCCAGCTTGCTCGTGTTCGCCGTTGTGGATGGCAGCACGATGGTGTCGGCCTGCCGATCACTGGCCTGGTTCTGAATGACGAGCTTCACCGAGTCGTCGATCAGGGACAGCAGCATGGCCGCACCGATGCGCTCGCCCCAGCGGTTGTCGACGTAGCCGTCGATGCCGGATTCGCCGAGCTGGCCGGTTCCGGGGGAATCGATTTCGACCGTCACGCCCAGCGGCGTGCGGATGCGGGTCCAGAGCACGGGGATACGCACGGTGCCGGGTCGCACGGAGGCGATGCGGTACTCGCCGTCCAGGTGCGAGCCGCGTTCGATCAGCAGCACGCGGCCGTCGTCGCTGAAAACATTGCGCTGGACTTGGCAGCCGACGAGGCCGGACACGGCGCTGATGACTTTGGTCTTCAGGGCGCAGGTGAAGGCCGTGCCTTTGGGCAGCGTGAGGCTGCGGTTGCCCAGCATCGAGGCTGCCACCTTGGGCGTGGCCGAGCCCTGAAGCTGGCCACCGAAGAGGCCGCCCCCGGCAGCAGGCCCAGCCAGTGCTGCTGGGCTTGCCATCGCCGGCCCGCCCAGAAGGGCTCCTGACTGCATTTGCCCGGTGGCCTGGCCGGTCGCCTGCGCTGCGGTCTTCGTCAAGTTTTCGAGCAGACCCTGAAGCTGTCGCTGGTAACCCTGGAGGTTGCGGGATGTCGCGGCAAGCGGGTCGTTGGGATCGGCGGGCTCGGGTTCAGGCATCGCTCCGGCCGGCTGCGCAGAGGCATCAGCCCTGCGCATGGAGACACCCTGCGGAGGAGTGGCCCCTGGCCGCGTGGTCACCAGCAGGATGGGGGCGTCCTCAGGAGGGGCCACTTTTTGGCCACCCGATGCGGGTGCACCCGAACCGGTGCGCCGGACACCGATGGGCTCTGCCACTTCGTCGGCCGTGGGCGTCAAGGCCGGGATGCGCGGCGCCGTCGTCACAGCAGCAGTCGCGGCGGGCGCTGGCGGCATTTCCAGCTTGCGCGGTTCGGAGGTGGCGGCCGTGGGCTTGTCTTTCACCAGCTTCGACTCCGCCGCGTCGGTGCTCTTGCCGCTGGCCGAGAAGCGCTGGATCGCAAAGGCAGCGACCGCGACCAGGGAGCCGATGAGCAGGACCACAGCCAGCAGCCCCTTCGTCGACACCGCCATGCGCTTCCGGGTCGCGACGTTGGGGATGCCTGGCTCGCCGGGCAGCGGCGAGATCGTGTTGCCGTCTGCCCCTGGTTCTGGGCCCACGTTGGGCGCACGGTCGCGCGGCTCGTTGGGGTCGTGCGTCATGGTGTGCCTCCCTTGCGCGCGTCGGCGGCCGAGCTGTCGGCCCTGAGAGCCCGCTGCACGCCCGGCACCGTGGTGCCGTCGCCCGGTTGCTTACCGTCGAGGTCGAAGGCTTCG
>JBBSCX010000461.1:0-2492 GCA_038249905.1 Burkholderiales bacterium | reverse complement strand
GTCATGGTCAGGCCCAGGCCGAGGTGCAGCACTTCATCTTCGAGCGGCTCGTGGGTTACCTGCGCGACGCCGGCTACTCCGCACGCGAGGTGGATGCCGTGGTCGCCTTGCGGCCCGAGCGCTGGGGCGATCTGCCGCGCCGTCTGGCGGCGGTGCGCGCCTTCGCCGTGCTGCCCGAAGCCCCGGCCCTGGCCGCGGCCAACAAGCGCGTGGGCAACATTCTGAAGAAGAGCGACGCTGCGGTGGCGCAGAGCGTCGATGAGGCGCTGCTGGTCGAGCCCGCCGAACAGGCCCTGGCCGCAGCACTGGCGCAGGTGCAGCCGGCAGCCGATGCGGCCTTCGAACGCGGCGACCACAGCGCCAGCCTGCAGACCCTGGCGGCGTTGAAGGCGCCGGTGGACGCCTTCTTCGATGCCGTGATGGTCAACGCCGACGACCCGGCGCTGCGCGCAAATCGTCTGGCCCTGCTGGCCCGCTTGCATGCGGCGATGAACCGTGTCGCCGACCTCAGCCGACTGGCCGCTTGAGGACCGGCCCCGCCATGCACAGCGACAAGCTCATCATCCTCGGCCGTGACGGCGTGCTCAACGTGTACCGCGAAAGCCACGTCACGGCGCCCGAGGAGTGGGAGCCCATCCCCGGTGCGCTCGAGGCCGTGGCGCGGCTGAACCACGCCGGCTGGCAGGTGGTGGTGGCCACCAACCAGGCCGGCATCGGCCGCGGCATGATCGACATGGCGGCCGTCAACGCCGTGCATGTGCGCATGCACCAGCGCCTGGCCGAGCAGGGTGGGCGTGTCGCCGCCGTCTTCTTCTGCCCGCACACGCCCGAGGACGACTGCGACTGCCGCAAGCCGCGGCCCGGGCTGCTGCTGGACGTGTGCCAGCGGTTCGGCGTGCCGCCCGCCAACGTGCCGATGGTCGGCGACACGCTGCGGGACCTGCAGGCCGCACAGGCCGCCGGCTGCCCGCCGCATCTGGTGCTGAGCGGCCGCGCGGCCGACCTGGACGAGGCGGCGCAGCGCGCCATCGTCGCGCAGGTGCCCGGTACAGTCGTGCACCGCAGCCTGGGCGCATTGGTCGGTGCCCTGCTGGGCTATGGCGCAGGCGCCGACTCCGCCCCCGGGGAGCTGGCCTGATGCGGCTGTGGTGGGCGCTGCGCTCGGCGCTGTTCGTGCTGTGGATGGCCGCCACGGTGGTGCCCTGGGCCCTGCTGATGCTGGTGCTGTCGATTTTCGTGCGCGGCACGGCGCTGTACTGGCCGACGATGCGCTGGCTGCGCATGGCCGTGTGGGGCGCGCGCGTGATCTGCGGCGTCAAGCACCGCGTGCATGGCCTGCACCACCTGCCCACGGCCGCGCAGTCGACCGCGGCCGTGGTGCTGGCGGCCAAGCACCAGAGCACCTGGGAGACCTTCGCCTTGCCGGCGATCATGCCGCACCCCCTGGCCTACGTCTTCAAGCGCGAACTGCTCTACATCCCCTTCTTCGGCTGGGCCATGGGCCGGCTGGACATGATCCACATCGACCGCAGCAAGCGCGCCGAGGCCTGGAGCAAGGTGGCGGCGCAGGGCAAACGGCTGGCGGCTGAGGGCATCTGGGTCATCATGTTTCCCGAGGGCACACGCATCCCCCGGGGCCATCAGGGCACGTACAAGAGCGGCGCCTCGCGCCTGGCCATCGCCAGCGGCGTGCCCATCGTGCCCGTCGCCGCCAGCAGCGCCAAGTGCTGGCCGCGCAAGAGCTTCCTGCTGCGGCCGGGCACGATCGATGTCTCGATCGGTCCGCCCATCGCCAGCGCCGGGCGCGAGCCCGAGGCGCTGATGCGCGAGGTCGAGACCTGGATCGAGGCCGAGATGCGGCGCCTGGACCCCGAGGCCTATGCCGCTGCCTTGCCCGGCGGCGCAGGCGGCGCAGATGGCGCAGGCGGCGCAGGTGGCGGCGGTGGCACAGATGGCGCAGGTGGCTTGGGCTGATCTCGGGGCGCGGCTTCAAGACACAATCGCGGTCCATGCCCCGCGCCGCGCCGTCGCACCAGTTGAGCCTCTTCGATCCGTTTGACCCGTCGCCTGCCGACGGCTTGATGGCCGTGGTGCCTTCGGCCTCGGGGTCGCCTGTGGTGTTGCAACCGGCGTCGCATCCGTTGTCGGCCCCGGTGCCGGGTCTGGTGAAACAGGTGGTGGCACCAAGGTCGCAGCCGGTCGCGCCCGATGTCGCCACGCCAGCGAGCGTCGCGACCGACCTGCACGCGACCCTGCCCGCCCATCCGCAGGCCGCGCGCACGCTGCAGCTGGGTGAACACCGCGTGGCCTATGCCTTGCGCCGCGCCCGACGCCGCAGCATCGGCTTTGTGATCGGCGCCGACGGCCTGTCGGTCAGCGCGCCACGCTGGGTCGGCATGGCCGAGATCGAGGCCGCGCTGCGTGCCAAGTCGGCCTGGATCCTGCGCAAGCTGCACGAACAGCGCGACCGCGGCGATCGCATCGCGGCGGCC
>JBBSCX010000460.1:0-2521 GCA_038249905.1 Burkholderiales bacterium | reverse complement strand
TCACGGCCGCGTTGCCGGGCACCGTGCGCGGCGTGCTGCAGGGTCGTGTGGGCGGCCGCGAGGGCATCACGCCCTATGCCGCCTGGGCCGCGCGCTGGGGCCATGCGCCGCTTTGGCTGGGCGCGGTGGCGGTGCTGGCCGCCCTGGCCGTACGGCGGCGCAGCATCGACAGGCGCAGCGTCGACAACAGGATCGACAGACAGTCAGCCCCGTAAACTGCGCGGCCATCGCGGTGGGCGCGCTGTCGCCAAAGTGCAGCCCCCTGCGGTCCCTTCAACGCCTAGCGCCCGACCATGCTGAGCTTCCAGCAGATCATCCTCACCTTGCAGTCCTACTGGAGCGCACGCGGCTGCGCGCTGCTGCAGCCCTACGACATGGAAGTCGGCGCCGGCACCAGCCACACCGCGACCTTTCTGCGCGCGCTCGGTCCCGAGCCCTGGCGTGCGGCCTATGTGCAGCCCAGCCGCCGCCCCAAGGACGGCCGTTACGGAAACAACCCCAATCGCCTGCAGCACTACTACCAGTACCAGGTGGTGCTGAAGCCCGCCCCGGCCGACATCCTGGAGATGTACCTGGGCAGCCTGGAGGCGCTGGG
This sequence comes from Burkholderiales bacterium, assembly GCA_038249905.1. Taxonomy (GTDB): domain Bacteria; phylum Pseudomonadota; class Gammaproteobacteria; order Burkholderiales; family Burkholderiaceae_C; genus Rubrivivax. Next base: position 1,926 of record JBBSCX010000460.1, on the reverse strand, counting down.
CTTCGACCTGAAGCTCAACGACGTGCGTTTTGTCGAGGACGACTGGGAGAACCCCACGCTGGGCTGCTGGGGCCTGGGCTGGGAGGTGTGGCTGAACGGCATGGAGGTGACGCAGTTCACCTACTTCCAGCAGGTCGGCGGCATCGACTGCCGGCCCATCACGGGCGAGATCACCTACGGCCTGGAGCGCCTGGCGATGTACCTGCAGGGCGTGGACAACGTCTACGACCTGCAATGGACCGACGGTTTGACGTACCGGGACGTCTATCACCAGAACGAAGTCGAGCAGAGCACCTACAACTTCGAGCACAGCGATGTCGACTTCCTGCTGCTGGCCTTCGCGGCGCACGAAAAGCAGAGCAAGCACCTGATGTCGCAGCAACTGGCCCTGCCGGCCTATGAACAACTGCTGAAGGCCGGGCACAGCTTCAACCTGCTGGACGCCCGTGGTGCCATCAGCGTGACCGAACGCGCCGCCTACATCGGCCGCATCCGCAACCTGGCGCGCGCAGTGGCGCAGAGCTATCTCGACAGCCGTGCGCGGCTCGGCTTCCCGATGGCGCCCCGGCCCTGGGCCGACGAGGTGCTGGCCGCGATCGCGAAGAAGGCGGCCTGACATGAGCAGCGGCGCCAAGAATCTGCTGATCGAACTCCTTGTCGAAGAACTGCCGCCGAAGTCGCTGAAGAAGCTGGGCGAGGCCTTCGGCGCCGCGCTGCTGGCGGGGCTGCGGGCGCAGCACCTGGCCGGCGACCACTCGGCGCTGAACACCTTTGCCACGCCGCGGCGGCTGGCCGCGCACATCAGCCATGTGCTGGCGGCGGCGCCAGAGCGGCCGCAGTCGATCAAGCTGATGCCGGTGGCGGTGGGGCTGGGCGCCGACGGCGCGCCCTCGCCAGCGCTGCTGAAGAAGCTGGCCGCGGCCGGGCACGACGCCAGCGCCGTGGCACTGCTGCAAAGGCGCATCGACGGCAAGGCCGAGACGCTCTTCCTGGAGACGATGGTGCCCGGGGCGACGCTGACCGCCGGCCTGCAGGTGGCGCTGGACGAAGCGATCGCCAAGCTGCCCATCCCGAAGGTCATGCAATACCCGCTGGACGAACGCAGTGAAGGCGTGGTGGCGGGGCTGCAGCCAGGCTGGACGACGGTGCACTTCGTGCGCCCGGCGCATGGCCTGGTGGCCTTGCACGGCGCCGACCTGGTGCTGGTCTCGGCCCTGGGCCTGCGCGCCGGCCGCAGCACGCGCGGGCACCGATTCGAGGCCGCGATCGACCCGGTGATGCTGCTCGACGCCGACCACTACGAACGCCAGCTGGCCGAGCAGGGCAGCGTCATGGCCCGCTTCGGCGCGCGCCGGGCCGACATCGTGCGGCAGCTGGCGGCCGCGGCATCGGCAGCGGGTGAGGGCTTGCGCCCCATCGACGACGACGCCCTGCTCGACGAGGTCACGGCCCTGGTGGAGCGGCCGAACGTGCTGCGCTGCAATTTCGAGCGCGACTTCCTGGCCGTGCCGCCCGAGTGCCTGATCCTGACGATGAAGGCCAACCAGAAGTACTTTCCGTTGCTGGACGCCGAGGGCCGGCTGACGCAGCACTTCCTGATCGTCAGCAACATCACCCCGGCTGACCCGCAGCGCGTGATCGAGGGCAACGAAAGGGTCGTGCGCCCGCGCCTGGCCGACGCCAAGTTCTTCTTCGACCAGGACCGCAAGCGCACTCTGGAAAGCCGTGTTGCCGGGCTGGCGCGGGTGGTCTATCACGGGCAACTGGGCACGCAGCGTGAACGTGTCGAGCGCGTGCGCGCCATCGCCCGTGGCATCGCCACGCAACTGGGTGGCGAGGGTGGCGAGGGTGGCGACGCGTTGGTGCAGCAGGCCGACCGCGCCGCGCTGCTGGCCAAGGCCGACCTGCTGACCGACATGGTGGGCG
>JBBSCX010000459.1:0-2521 GCA_038249905.1 Burkholderiales bacterium | reverse complement strand
GGCTGCGTTGCGTTGCGCGCAAGCCGATCTGCTGTTGATCATCGGCCCGCTGTACTGGGACAGCTTGCCCTATCCCGGCATGCTGGCGCTCGAGCACATCCACGCGCAACGGCACCAGGCCGGCATGCGCCCGGGGCGCCTGCTCGCCGTGATGAACAGCGGCTTTCCCGAGCCCGAGCAGTTCCGCTTCGTGTTCGGCCTGCTCGCCGAGTTTGCGCGCGAGGCCGGCTACACCTGGGCCGGCGGCTTGGCGGTCGGTGGTGGAGAGGCCATCGCCGGCCGTGCGCTGGACCGCGTGGGCGGTCTCGTGCGGCCACTTCGCCAAGCTCTCGATCTGGGCGTGCCGGCCTTGCTGGCCGGTGGCGTGCTGCCCGATGCCGCGTGCAACGCTGCCGCGACCCCGACCACCCCCGGAGCGCTCTATCGCTTCTTCGGCTGGTGGGGCTGGCATTTGAAGCGCCACACCCAGGGCCTGTCTGCGCGTGAGGTGAACGCGAGGCCGTTCGACGACATCACGGATGTCGATTGGGAGCGGCTGGCCGCCGCCGGCCCGGCGCGGGCACGGCCGCTGCGGGTGGTCGCCATGCTGCCCGAGGGCGCGGATGCCGTGACCGTGGTGTTCGACGATCCGGCGCGCCATGCGGAGCACTTCAAGGCCGGCCAGTACCTGACGCTCGAAGTGACGATCAATGGCGAACGCGTGCGGCGCGCCTATTCGCTGGCCTCGGCCCCGTGCGACGGCGAGTTGGCCATCACCGTCAAACGCGTGTCGGGTGGCTTGATGTCGAACTGGATTCACGACCAGATGTCGCAAGGCGACTGGGTGCGCTGCTTCGGCCCGGCGGGCGACTTCACGGCCGGGCCACCGCCAGCGCAGGGGCCGCGCCGACTGCTGCTCATCGCCGGGGGCTCGGGCATCGTGCCGCTGCAAGCGGTGGCACGCCAGGTGTTGCACGACGAACCGGACGCCGAGGTCACGCTGGTCTACGGCAGCGGTGCGCTGCAGCGCGCGATCTTCGCTGCACCGCTGCAGCAGCAGGCGCTGGACAGGGCGCCGCGCTTGCGAGTGCATTGGGTCTTCGAGACTGCGCCGTTGGATGGCAACGGCCCGGCATGCCGCGTCGGCCGGCTGGATGCGCCGACGCTTGCCGCCGCTCTGGCCGACACAGACCTGCACAGCTTCCATCGCGCCATGGTCTGCGGCCCCGATGCGATGCGCGCCGCCGTGCGCCAGGCCATGCTCACGGGTGGCCTGCCGGCGGACCGCTTGTTCGAGGAGAGCTTCGTATCGCCCCGCCGCAGCGCCGTCAGCGACCAGGCGCAGCCGGCCATCCTCGAGTCAGCCGACGGCGATCAGACCATCACGTTGCGCCCCGGCGACACCCTGCTCGATGCGGCGCTGAACGCTGGCATCGCGCTGCCGTTCTCATGCTGCTCGGGCGGCTGTGGCGCCTGCCGTGTGCACATCACCGACCATCTGGACCACGTGGTGCTGGACGAGCCCAACACGGTCACGCCCGGAGATCAGGCGCGTGGCGAGGTGCCGGCCTGCCTGGTGCGGCTCAGCGGCCCGTGCCGCTTTCGCCTGCCGTGAACTCGACGCCTCAACGGACACACGATCCAACGCAGACCCCACCGAACCACGAACCGGAGAACGCCATGAATCTGCCCACGCCCCAACTGCAAGCCCTGGTGCAGGCGGCCACACTGGCCCCGTCCAGCCACAACACACAGCCGTGGCTGTTCCGGCTCGAAGGCCAGGTGATCGAACTGCTGGCCGACCGCACACGCGCGCTGCCGGTCAACGACCCGGATGACCGCGAGCTGACCATCAGCTGCGGCTGCGCGCTCTTCAACCTGCGAGTCGCCGCCGCCGCCGCGGGCCTGCAAGCCCAGGTGGAACCATGGCCAGACGCGGCCGATACCGACCTGCTGGCCCGTGTGCACCTGTCGCTGAACGGTGCCGGGCAGGCCCTCGCGGCGATGCAGGCCGCGATGGGTGAGCGCCGCACCTACCGTGAGCGCTTTGCCGCCACTGCGGTTGGACCGATGGCACTGCGCAGCCTGGTGGATGCGGTGCACAGCGAAGCCGCTTCGCTCGCCGTGCTCGACACCGCCGACCAGCGCCTGGGTGCGGCGGCACTGGTGGCCGAGGGCGACGCGATGCTGTGGGCCAACCCGAGCTGGCGGCGCGAACTGGCGGCCTGGATGCATCCGCGGCGCCGCGGCGATGGCTTGACGCTGCCGGCGTTGGCCATTCCGGTGGCGCAAATGGTGGTGCGCACCTTCGACATGGGCCACGGTGTCGCCGCCAAGGACCGCCAGCTCGCGGACGAGTCGCCGGTGCTCGCCATGTTGTCCACCGCAGGCGACATGCCAGGCGACTGGCTGGCCGCCGGGCAGGCCTTGCAGCGGCTGCTGCTGGTGGCCGTGCAGCTCGGTTTGCAGGCCTCGTACCTGAACCAACCGGTGCAGGTCGCGGCGTTGCGGCCGAAGCTGCAGCAGCTCACTGGACGGCCAG
>JBBSCX010000458.1:0-2526 GCA_038249905.1 Burkholderiales bacterium | reverse complement strand
GATCGGCACCGCCGTGGGCGAAGTGGCCAGCGGCAGCCAGGACCTGTCGCAACGCACCGAACTCACGGCCAGCAGGCTGCAGGAGACGACGAGCACGGTCGAACACCTGACCGGCACGGTCGACAGCACCGCCGCGTCGGCGGCCAGCGCCCACACGCTGGTGGGCCGGGCGGTGTCACAGGCCGAACGCGGCAGCGAGATCGTCAACGCCGTCGTGTCGACGATGGGCGAGATCCACGCCAGTTCACGCCGCATCGCCGACATCATCGGCACCATCGACGGCATCGCCTTCCAGACCAACATCCTGGCGCTGAACGCGGCCGTGGAAGCGGCGCGCGCGGGCGAGCAGGGGCGCGGATTCGCCGTCGTGGCGGCTGAGGTGCGCCACCTGGCGCAGCGGTCGAGCACCGCGGCGCGCGAGATCAAGGCCCTGATCGGGGCCAGCGTCGAGCAAGTGGCAAGCGGGTCGCGCCATGTCGGCGACGCCGGCACCGCGATGCAGGGCATCATGGCCTCGGTGCAGGACATGCGCACGGTGATCGCCGAGATCGCCGGCAGCGCCTCGGCGCAGAGCCAGGGCCTGCGTCAGGTGAACGCGGCGGTGTCCGGCATCGACGGCATGACGCAGCAGAACGCGGCGCTGGTGGAACAGTCGGCCGCCGCCGCCGCCAGCCTGCACGAGCAGGCCCAGCGCCTGCAGCAGGCGGTGGCCGGCTTCAGGCTGGCAGGCGCCTGAAGCGGCCCGGGCGCGCCCAGCGCGCCTTCACCGCGCCTATACCGCGCCTATAAGACGCCTACACCGCGCCGGCGCGGCGCAGCGTTTCCAGCACCGGCCGGCGCAGCACCTCGCGCAGGCCCCACCAGCCGGCCATCAGCGCCAGCACGGCACCGGCAGCGCCGCCAGCCAGGGGCACCCACCACTGCGGGTTCCATTCGAACTGAAAGGCGAAATGCGCCAGCGCCCAGCCCACCGCCATCGCCGCCAGGCTGGCCAGCACACCGGCCAATGCGCCCACACCCAGCAGTTCGGCGCGCTGCACCTGGCCCAGCAGGCGACTGCTGGCGCCCATCGCGCGCATCACCGCGAATTCGCGCGAACGCGCCTCGCGCGTGGCCGTGATGGCCGCGAACAGCACCACCAGACCGGCCGCCAGCGTGAAGGCGAACAGAAATTCGACCGCGCGAATGACCTGGTCGAGCACACGCTGGATCTGCGCCACGCTGGCCGAAACATCGATGCTGGTGACGTTCGGGAAGTCGCGGCTCAGGCGGTTGTCGAAGCCGGCGACGGTGGTGCCGCTGGCGTCGACCGGCGCCTTGAAGGCGCTGATGTAGCTGACCGGCACGTCGCCCATGTCGGCGCGTGTGAACAATACGAAGAAGTTGACGCGCATCGAACTCCAGTCCACCTTGCGCAGGCTGGTGATGCGCCCGTCGGCAAACTGCCCCGCCAGGTCGAAGCGCAAGGTGTCGCCCAGCTTCAGGCCGAGTTGCTGTGCCAGGCCCTCTTCCACCGACAGGCCGGCCGCGGGGTCGGCGGCATAACGCCCGGCCACGACCTCGTTGTGCGCCGGGTTGGCGTCGGCGTGACTCAGGTTGAATTCGCGCTCGACCAGCCGCGCGGCGCGTTCGTCGGCAAAGTCGTCGGCCTTCACCGGGGTGCCGTTGATGGCCACCAGGCGGCCGCGAATCATCGGGTACCAGTCGTAGCCGGCAACGCCGCTCTTGTCCAGCATGGCGCGAAAGGGCGTGCTCTGGTCGGGCTGCAGGTTGATGACGAAGCGATTCGGTGCGTCCGGCGGCGTGGCCTGGCGCCAGGCGCCGACGAGGTCGGTGCGCAGCAACACCAGCAGCACCAGCGCCAGCAGGCCGACGCTGAGCGCAGACACCTGCAGCACGGCAAACGCCGGCCGCGCCGCGATCTGGCGCGTGGCCAGGATCAGCCAGCGGGGTGCGCGCGACTCCGGCACCGTGCGCTTCAGCAACATCACGGCCAGCCACGACAGCAGCGCGAACATCGCCACCGCCGCGCCAAAGCCGCCGACCGCGATCAGGCCCAGCTTCAGGTCGCTGCTGGCCGCCAGCAGCAATGCGACAAAGCCGGCCCCACCCGCCAGCAACACGCCCACCGACGCCGCCTTGATGCCGCCCACATCGCGGCGAATGACCCGCAGCGGCGGCACCCGTGCCAGTTGCAGCACCGGCGGCAGCCCGAAAGCCAGCAGCAATGTCAGGCCCACGCCCATGCCGAACAGCGCCGGCCACGGCCCGGCGGGCGGCAGTTGTGCATTCAGCAGGCCGGACAACAACAGCACGAAGACGAAGTGCAGGGCCCAGCCGATGAACACGCCGACGGCACTGGCGACGACGCCGACGAGCGCGAACTGCACCGTGTAAGCGCCGGCGATGCGGCCCTGGCTCAGGCCCAGCACGCGCAGCATGGCGCAGTCGTCGAGGTGGCGGCTGGCGAAGTCGCGCGCCGCGATGCCCACCGCCACCGCGGCCAGCAGGGCCGACAGCAATGCG
>JBBSCX010000457.1:0-2535 GCA_038249905.1 Burkholderiales bacterium | reverse complement strand
GTGGAGGTGGTCAGCCGCATGCAGCCCGGCCCGCGCCGCTGCGCCGATTGGGACGAAGACTGGCTGCCGGCCGAAGTCAGCCCGCCCGCCGCCGCAGCCGAGCGGGCGTGGAAGGGCCTGCCTTCGCCTTCGTCTCCGCCCATAACGGCCATCGCGACCATCGCGGCCGTCTCGGCCGTCTCGGCCGTCTTGGCCATCACGCCGATCAAGCCGATCACGCCCCTCACGGCCATTGCGCCCACCTCGCCCGGCATGGCCTCCGACGCGGCCGCGCGCCTGCCTCCCGTGCGCATCACCTTGCAAGGCGCCTTCCCGCGCGACTGCCAGCGCCGTGCCGAGCTGCAATTGCTCGACCGCACGGTGCAGGCCGAACGGGTGTTTGCTGCGCTGTGGCAGCAGATGGGCGGCCGCTGGGATGGCCGCGCACGCGAGGCCGATGCCGCGGTGCCCGCCTTGCCCGCCGGCCCGGCGCGGGTGCTGGCGCGGCGCGAATCGCGCCCCTGGGGCGAACTGCTGCGCGGCCTGAACAAGCGCAGCGACAACGCGCTGACGCGCATGCTGTACCTGTCGCTGGGCATGCCGGCGATGGCGGCCGAGCCGACCGCGTCCACCGCCGCGCTGGCCGAGCGCGAGGTGCGGGCCTGGTTCCGGCAGCAGGGCATCGACCCGCAAGGCATCGTGATGGACAACGGCTCGGGCCTGAGCCGCAGCGAACGCATCAGCCCCTGGCAGATGGCGCAGATGCTGCGTGTGGCCCATGCCGGCCGCCACGCCAGCGACCTGGCGATGAGCCTGCCCGTGGCCGGCGTCGATGGCACCTTGCGCAACCGCCTGAAAGACAGCCCCGCTACCGGCTGGGCGCGGTTGAAGACGGGCACGCTGCGCAACGCAGTGGCGCTGGCCGGCTATGTGCAGGACGACCGCGGACTGCCGTGGGTGGTGGTGGCCTTCATCAACCACGAGCAGGCCAGCCGCGGCCGCCCGGTGCTGGACGCGCTGATCGACAGCGTGGCGCGCGGTGAACTGCGGCTGGGGCCGCGCGACGCCATCGACCCGGTGGGCTATCCGGGGCCTTGAATCGCCGCTGGCGTGCCGCGTTGTGCCGCGGGGTGCCGCTGGGTGCTGCTGGGTGCTGCTGGGTGAAGCTGTTCGCCTGGCGTGGTGCCGGGCAAGGCCTTGCGCCCGGCGGTATCGCCTCGATACAGGCGTGTTCGCCAGCGCACCGACTGGCCGCGCGCCGGCACCCACAGTGCAGGCTGATTTCCGCCACGGCTGTGCCCTGGCGGCCCCGCATCACCTAACGGAGGCACCTCATGAAGTCGATCCCCCACGCTCAGCTGAAGACGCATCTGAACGCGCATCTGAACGCGCAACTGGCCAACCAGCCGCACCTGCATCGTTTCGACAACGCCGTCGCCCGCGCCTTGCGCGCCGCCGCGGTGGCCAGCGCCGCCGGCGCGCTGCTGCTGACCCTGGGTTGCAGCAGAGAGGCCGAACAGCCCACGCCCACGGCGACCACCCCGCCCTACTCCAGTCCGACGCCGGCCGCCGATGCCGGGACCAGGGCTGCCACGGTGGTCGAGGACAGCGTCGTCACGTCCAAGATCAAGACCTCCTTCCTGACCGAGGACAACCTGAACGGCATGGACATCAGCGTCGAAACCGTCCAGGGTGCGGTGACCTTGAGCGGCATGGTCGACAGCCAGGCGCAAATCGACAATGCACTGCGGGTGGCGCGCGCCACCGAAGGTGCGCAGACGGTGCAGAACCTGATGACCGTGAAGCCCTGATTGCAGCGGGCGGGTCTAGGGCCCGCGCTGATGGACGGCGGATAGGGGCACCGGCGGCACCGGTTGCACCGGTTGCACACCCGTTTGCACACCCGTTTGCACACCCGGTCCCGCACCCGGTTCCGTCGCCGCCATGCCCTGCAGCGCGCGGTCGAAACGCGACAGGCTGGGCCTTTCGAGATAGATGCAGGGTGTGCCGGTGCGTTCGCAATGGCGCTTGATGCGGTGGTAGGCCTCGTGGTTGATGCACGCGGCCTGGCAAATCACCAGCTCGGCGCGGCGCAACCGTCCGTCCAGCGCCTGCACGCTGTCCTCGAGCCCGCCGTCGTGGTGGTCGAACAGCCCGCCCAGGCGTTCGACACGGCTGCGGTAACGCGCCACCGCATGCTGGATGCCGCCGACACACAGCACGCGCCGGCCATGCACGGTGATGGGCTGGGCGAAAGCGGCGCCAGATTGCACTGAGGGGCCGACGACGACTGCGGCGCTTTCTGCGGCGCTCACTGCGGCGCTCACTGCGGCGCTCACTGCCGGGCGCGCTTGCGCCATGACCGGCGCGCGTGCCGGCGCCATGGCTGCTGCGGGGGTGGCAGCGGGACGGACAGGGTCAGGCTCGGCCCGGTGAGCTGGTGCGGATACTTCTGTCGTCACCCGCCGCGCCAATTCGCCGCGCAGACGGGCGATTTCCGCCTTTGCCTGCGCCAGTGCGGCGGCGGCATGCTGCTGCTGTGCCATCAGCCGCAGT
>JBBSCX010000456.1:0-2555 GCA_038249905.1 Burkholderiales bacterium | reverse complement strand
TGGCGTCGCCTAATTTGGCGCGCAGGGCTTCGGTGCAGGCTGACATGTCCATGGAGACTCTCCTTGCAAGTTTGGGTCGTGACGATGCTAGCCCGCCGCGCTGCCGCAAGCATGCTCGAAATTACCTATGGGTTTGATCGTTGACGTTAACGTCACCCTGGCGCCTAATCCGACTCCCTTGGTCACATCGTCGCCGCGCGGACCCGCCCCTGATGAGCACCCCCAACCGCTATCGCAGCGTCTTCCACCCCGGCTTGTTCGCAGGCCAGGTGATGTGGGTCACCGGCGGCGGCAGCGGCATCGGGCGCTGCGTGGCGCACGAACTGGCGGCGCTGGGCGCGACGGTGGTGATCAGTGGTCGTACGCAGGCCAAGCTGGACAGCGTGGTGGCCGAGATCGCGGCCGACGGCGGACGTTGCGACAGCGTGGCCTTCGACATTCGCGACGAAGAGGCGGTGAAGGCCTGCGTGGCCCATGTCATCGCCCAGCACGGCCCCGTGGCCGGCCTCGTCAACAACGCGGGTGGCCAGTTTCCTGCGCCCTTGATGGCCATCAGCAAGAAGGGCTTCGACGCGGTCGTGGCCAACAACCTGACCGGTGGCTTTCTGATGATGCGCGAGCTGTTCAACCAATGCATGCAGGCCCACGGTGGGGCCATCGTCAACATGACGGCCGACTTTCGCAACGGCATGCCCGGCATGGGCCACAGCGGCGCAGCCCGCGCCGGCATGAGCAACCTGACGCAGACGGCGGCCTTCGAATGGGCCCATGCCGGCGTGCGCGTCAACGCGGTCGCGCCGGGCTGGATCGCCAGCAGTGGCATGGACACCTACGGCGGGGCGATGAAGTCCATCATCCCCAAGCTGAAGGCGCATGTGCCGCTGCGGCGCATGGGCGTCGAGGCCGAGGTCAGCGCGGCGATCGTCTTTTTGCTGTCGCCAGCGGCGGCCTTCATCACCGGCGTGACATTGCCGATCGACGGCGGCGCGCCGCTGGGCAGCGACATCTTTCCGCTGGGGCCTGATGCGAAGTCGCAGGTTTTCGACGGCTTTCACCGTGCCGTCGTCCCGGATGTGTTGAAGTGACGCCATACCCGCCATGCCTGCATTGAGCAGTCGACTCGACCCGCGTTCGCCCGCCTTCGCGGCCAATGCCGCGCGCATGGCGCAGCGGCTGGCCGAAGTGCAGGCGCTGCAGGCCAAAGTGGTGGCCGAATCGGCCTCCAAGGCCGACAAGTTCGCCGCCCGCGGCCAGCTGCTGCCACGCGAACGGGTGGCCCGTTTGATCGATCGCGGGACCGAGTTTCTCGAACTGTCGCCCCTGGCCGGCCTGGGCATGCACGACGACGACGGCCGCAAGAGCGTGATGGGCGGCGGCAGCATCGTCGGCATCGGCATCGTCGCCGGCAAGCGTGTGCTGGTGACCGCCAGCGACAGTGCCATCAAGGGCGGCACGATCGCGCCGATGGGTCTGAAGAAGGCTTTGCGCGCGCAGGAACTGGCGCGCGAAAACAAGCTTCCATTGGTGGCGCTGGTGGAAAGCGGCGGCGCCAACCTGATGTACCAGGCAGAGATCTTTGTCGACGGTGGGCGCAGCTTTGCCAACCAAGCACGGCTTTCTGCTGCGGGCATTCCGCAGATCGCCGTGGTGCATGGCTCGTCCACGGCCGGCGGCGCCTATCTGCCGGGGCTGAGCGATTACGTGGTGCTGGTGCGAGGCCGCAGCAGCATCTATCTGGCCGGGCCGCCGCTGGTGAAGGCCGCCATCGGCGAGGACGCGACCGACGACGAATTGGGCGGCGCCGAGATGCACGCCAGCGTTACCGGCCTGGGCGAGTATCTGGCCGAGAACGACGCGCATGCCATCGCGCTGGTGCGTGAACTCGTGGACAAATTGCCTTGGGACATCGCGCCCGCCCCTGCGGCCGCGGCCGAGCCCCTGTTCGACCCCGGGCAACTGCTGGGCGTGGTGCCGGCCGACGAGCGCGAGCCCTACGACGTGCGCGAGGTGATTGCGCGCCTGGTCGATGGCAGCGACTTTCTCGAATTCAAGGCCGCCTATGCGGCCGAAACCGTTTGCGGCCATGCCCGCATCCATGGCCACGCGGTGGGCCTGATCGGCAACAACGGCCCCATCCAGCCGCAGGGCAGCACCAAGGCCGCCCAATTCATCCAGTTGTGCGACCAGAGTGGCACGGCCATCGTCTTCTTGCAGAACACCACCGGCTACATGGTGGGCACGGCGGCAGAACAGGCCGGCGCCATCAAGCACGGCAGCAAGATGATCCAGGCTGTGGCCAATGCGCGGGTGCCCAAATTCACCGTCGTGCTGGGCGGCAGTTTCGGGGCTGGCAATTACGGCATGTGCGGGCGCGGTTTCGACCCGCGCTTCATCTTCGCCTGGCCCAGCGCGCGCACCGCCGTGATGGGCGGGGCGCAGGCCGCGCAGGTGATGGACATCCTGAACCGCGCCAAATTGCAACGCATGGGCCTGCCGGCCAACGACGAGGCACTGGCAGCGATGAGCGATTCGCTGCGCAATCGCCTGGATGCCGA
>JBBSCX010000455.1:0-2576 GCA_038249905.1 Burkholderiales bacterium | reverse complement strand
TCGCTCTGCAGTTCGCCTTGCAATTCGGCTTGCATTGCGCCTTGCAATTCGGCCGGCAGGTCGCTGGGCTTGTTCATGCGTTCGGGATGCCAGTCAGGTCGCAGGCACCGCCGGCAGCGGCATCACCGGCAGCAGCGGCGCCCACACCGTGGTCGCCGTTGCGGGCAGCGGGGTGTCAGCGCGCGTTTCCAGCCACAGCCGGCGCAACAGGTTCTGCGCCACCTGCAGGCGGTAGGCGGCACTGGCGCGCAGGTCGCTCAAGGGTGCAAAGTCCTGCGCCAGCGCGGCCATGGCAGCGGCCAGCGTGGCCTCGGTCCAGGCGCGGCCGCGCAGCGCGGCCTCGGTCTTTGCGGCGCGCTTGACGGTCGCGGCCATGCCGCCGAAAGCCAGGCGGGCATCAACGACGGTGTTGCCGTCGAGCCGCAGCGCCAGCCCGGCGCAGACGGCCGAGATGTCGCAGTCGTAGCGTTTGCTGATCTTCCAGGCGCGGACATGCCAAACGGGCCAACCCTGCCCGTCGTGTCCGTCGTACCCGTCCGGACCGTGCAGATCGTCGGTCCGAACCGGCGCCTTGGACTTCAAGGGCAGCGGCACCTCGATGGCCTGCACAAACTCACCCGGCTCCAGCCGGCTCTTCATGTAGTCCAGATAGAAGTCGTGCAGGGCGATGCGGCGTGTGTCCGTACCGCGGCGCAGCAGCAATGTGGCGTCCAGCGCCATCAACACGGGCGCGGCGTCGCCGATGGGCGATCCGTTGGCGACGTTGCCGCCCATGGTGCCCGCTGCACGCAGCGGCGGCGCGGCAAAGCGCAGCCACACCTCGGAGACGGCCGGCCAATGCGCGGCCAGCGCACGCCAGGCGTCTTCGAGCGAGGCCGCGCCGCCGATGTGCAGCACACCGTCGCGCACGTCGATGCGGCGCAACTCGGGCACGCCGGTGGTCAGCAGCAGATGTGGCAGCGGGCGGAACTGCTTGTTCACCCACAGGCCGATGTCGGTGCTGCCGGCCAGCAGGCGGGCGCCGGGCCGGGCCGCCAGCGCATCGGCCAGGTCATCGATGGTGCGTGGCGCATGAAAGCTGTGCGTGGCACCGTGCACCGTCGCTTCATAGTGCAGCGGCGGCAGCGCAGCCAGGGCCTGCAAGGCGGCCACCAGCGGGGCGCTGTCCAGCGGCTGCGCCGGCGCGACGTCGAACATGCGTTCGCCCGCGTCCAGGATGGGTCGGTAGCCGGTGCAGCGGCACAGGTTGCCCGACAGCGCGTCGGCCAGCGCCTGCCGCGTCGGCCGCGTGCCGGCCGCGCTGTGCTGCTGATAGACGGCCCACAGCGACATCACGAAGCCGGGGGTGCAGAAACCGCACTGCGAGCCGTGGGCGTCCACCAGCGCCTGCTGCACCGGGTGCAGTGTGAGCTTGCTTGTTTTGGTGATCTCGGTGGCGTGGCTGCCGTTGCAGTCGACAGTACCGGCCAGGTCCTCGACCGTGAACAGCGCCTTGCCGTCCAGCGCAGGCAACAAGGCGATGCAGGCGTTGACCGGCTGCAGGCGCAATGCTCCGGACTCGTCGAGTTCACCGACGACGACGGTGCAGGCGCCGCAGTCGCCCTCGTTGCAGCCTTCCTTGGTGCCGGTGCAGTGCTGGTCTTCACGCAGCCAGTCGAGCACGCTGCGCGTGGGTGCGACGCCCTGCACCTGCACGACGGCACCGCGGTGCACAAATTGGATGGGGCGAGGGCTGGACATGGTGTCGATGATGGCGGTGCAGGACCACCTGCAATGCCTGTGCCAAGCATAGCCCTGGTGCCAAGTGGACTCAGACCCAGACCTGGACCTGGACCTGGACCTGGAGTTGGCCTCGCCCTGGACCTGGCCCTGGACCCGCAGGCCCCGGCACGGCGCGCGGACGGCACCGCAGCGCGCCGCTGCGTGCATCATCCAGCCCCGATGCTTGCCCTGCACGCCGACCTGCTGGACTTTCCGCACGCCCCCGCCTGGGGCGACACCACCGACGCCGGCGCGCGTTTTCGGCCCGGCCACTGGTTGTTGATCGGCGACGACGGCCGCATCCAGGCCATCCAGACCGAGCCCCCGGACGCTGCATGGCCGCGCGAGGACCACCGCGGCTGCTGGCTGCTGCCCGGCTTCATCGACAGCCATGTGCACTGCCCGCAGCTGGACGTGCTGGCCAGCCACGGCACGGCTTTGCTGGACTGGCTGGACCGCTACACCTTCCCGGCCGAGCTGCACCATGCCGACGCGGCCCACAGCGCCGCCGCGGCCGCCCGCTTCCTGGACGCGCTGCTGGCGCATGGCACCACCGCCGCGGTCGTGTTCGCGACCGTGCATGCGCACAGCGCCGCCGCGCTGTTCGATGGCGCCGCGGCGCGCGGCATGCGCCTCGTCACCGGCAAGGTGCTGATGGACCGCCACGCGCCGCCCGGCCTGCTCGACGACCCCGACCCCAAGGTGGCCGAGCGCGAATGCCTGGACCTGATCGCACGCCACCACGGCCGCGCGCGCAACACCTACGCCGTGACGGTGCGCTTTGCGCCGGCCAGCACACCGGCGCAACTGGCCAT
>JBBSCX010000454.1:0-2577 GCA_038249905.1 Burkholderiales bacterium | reverse complement strand
GGCCGCGACGACAACGCCCTGCTGCTGGTGGACGAACACGGTCAGACCGAATTGCCCGGCGACGGCCGGCGCGCCGACAAGCTGGTGCTGGCGCGGGCGCTGGTGGCCCATGTCGCGCCACTGCTGTCGGCGCGCGGGCCCCGCACATGACGACCATCGACATCCGGCTGCTGGACCCGCGCATCGCCGACACATTGCCCGCCTACGCCACGCCCGGCAGCGCCGGCCTGGACCTGCGGGCCTGCATCGACGCGCCGCTCGTGCTGGCGCCGGGCGAGACGGCGCTGATCCCCACCGGCCTGGCGCTGCACATCGCCGACCCGGGGCTGGCGGCGATGATCCTGCCGCGCTCGGGCCTGGGCCACAAACACGGCATCGTGCTGGGCAACCTGGTGGGTCTGATCGACAGCGACTACCAGGGCCCGCTGAGGGTCAGTTGCTGGAACCGCGGCAGCGCCGCCTTCACGGTGCAGCCGCTGGAGCGGATTGCGCAACTGGTGATCGTGCCGGTGGTGCAGGCGAGGTTTCGGGTCGTCGACGCGTTCGGTGCCTCGGCACGGGGCGAGGGCGGCTTCGGCTCGACCGGGAGCGGCTGAGATCGGCGGCCACGCGAGGGCGGTTCGAGGCCGCTGTGAAGTCGGCTGAGGTCGGCTGAGGTCGGCCGAGGTTGACGGAAGGCGGCCCGGTTGAGCGGCGCCAGCCCGGCCACAGGCGCCTCCTGCCTCAGTGCAGCGCGTCGGGCGCCGGGCGCGATGGCGTGGCTGCCAACAGCGGTTCGCCACCGATGCTGCGCGCCTCGATCTCTTCGCTGCTGGCTTCGCGCACATCCAGCACCTGAATGGCAAGCCGCAAGGCCATGCCGGCCAGCGGGTGGTTGCCGTCCAGCACCACGTGCGAGGGGTAGATCTCGGTCACGACGTAGATGGTGTCGGCCGGCATGTCGGGCGTGATGGCGCCGGGCGGGAGGCCCTCGAAGGTCATGCCCGCTTCCAGTTCGGCCGGAAACAGCGCGCGCGCCTCGAAGCACACCAGTTCGGGCTTGTAGTCGCCGAATGCGTGCTCGGGTTCCAGCGGCACCAGCACTTCTTCGCCGCGCACATGGCCGGCCAGGGCTTCTTCGACCCGTGCCAGCAGGTCGTCGCCGCCGACCAGGAACTCGACCGGCTGCGTCAAGGCGTCGATGGGGCGGTTCTGGCCGTCGCTGAGCTTCCAGGTCAGCGTGACCACACAAGGGGCTTCGATCTGCATCTGCATCGGCAAATGATCGCACAGGGGGGTGCCGCCCTCGTCGGTCAGAATGCCGCGATGGACGTCAACGCCCCCTTGCCGCTGCTCGGCGGCCTGAGCCCGGCGCAGTTCATGCGCCGACACTGGCAGAAGCAGCCGCTGCTGGTGCGCCAGGCCTTGCCCGGCGTGGTGCCACCATTGCCGCGCGCGGCCCTGTTTGCGCTGGCGGCGCAGGACGATGTCGAGTCACGACTGGTGCAGCGCATTGCCATCGGAGCCAAGGCCGCCGCCGACAGCGCTGCCGATAGCGCCGCCGATAGCGCTGCTGATCACGCTGCCGAACGCGCTGCCGATCACGCTGCCGAACGCGCCGCTGGCTGGCGTGTGCGCCCCGGTCCTTTGCCGCGACGCACGCTGCCGCCGCTGTCGCAGCCCGGCTGGACGCTGCTGGTGCAGGGTCTGGACCTGCATGTGAGTGCCGCACATGCGCTGCTGCAGCACTTTCGCTTCGTCCCCGACGCGCGCCTGGACGATCTGATGGTGTCCTGGGCCAGCGATGGCGGCGGCGTCGGCCCGCACCTGGACAATTACGACGTCTTCCTGCTGCAACTGCACGGCCGGCGGCGTTGGCGAGTGGCGCCTGTGCCGCAGCCCCAACAGGCCCCCTGGGTCGAGGGCGCACCGCTGAAGATCCTGCAGCATTTCGAGCCCGTGGCCGAATGGCTGCTGGAGCCCGGCGACATGCTCTACCTGCCACCGGGCTGGGCCCACGACGGCGTGGCCGAGGGTGAGTGCATGACCGGCTCGATCGGCTTTCGTGCCCCGGCACGTGATGCGCTGGCGGCCGAGTTGCTGCAACGCCTGGCCGAGACCGCGCTGGACGAGGCCGACCCCGCCGGGCCCCGGCTGTACCGCGATCCACGCCAGGCCGCGACCGACACCCCCGGCGCGATCCCGCCAGCGCTGCTGGACTTCGCACAAGATGCCGTGCGGCGCCTGCTGGCCGAACCCGGGGCGCTGGCGCGTTGCCTGGGCGAGGTGCTGAGCGAACCCAAGCCGCAGGTGTGGTTCCGTGCCGACGAGGTGGTCCCCGACGCGGCTGGCAGCGGCGTGATCGAGGCCACACCTGGACACGGCGCGGTCGCCGCCGTCGCCGCCGTCGCAGACACACCCGGCGCCGTCGTGCTCGACCGCGCCACGCGCATGCTGCACGACGCGCAGCACATCTTCATCAACGGCGAGGCTTTCCTCGCGGCCGGCCGCGACGCGCGGCTGATGCGCCGCCTGGCCGACGCGCGCCAGCTGGATGCGCGCGAGACCGCCCGTCTGAGCGTTGGTGCCCGCGCGCTG
>JBBSCX010000453.1:0-2616 GCA_038249905.1 Burkholderiales bacterium | reverse complement strand
CGCAGGTGCGCGATGCGCTGGGGCGCATGCTGGCCGCGGGGGCCAGCGTGGCGGTGACGGGGCAGGTGGCGCGGGGCACGCGGGACAAGTTGAGGCGGGCGGTGGGGCGGTGAAGGGGGGTTGGGCGGTTGCGGGGCTGAATGGATCGGCCCGCCCCGAACGGCACAGTCCGGCGCTTGAAAAACTCAGCTCGAGCGCGCGCCTGTGGTGCAAGAAGACAGGTGCTTGCAGACAACTTGGCTGAAGTTTCTCCATACGCCCACACCACACCGCTGTCGCACGCCACCGCCCCGCACAGCAGGACCAAGGGAGAACTCCGATTCGATCCAAGGGGTGGCGGGTAAACCACTGATGTAGTCGGCCCTGCAAAACCCTCAGAACCCGCATGAATGCTAGCGATTCCTTACGGCGCAAGGCCGGCGGCTATGGCTCTCCAAACCGACGCTGCATGGCTTGAACAGGGTGCTGGACACGCTGATCGCGTGGCGCGAGGTGCTCTGCTCGATTGGCAGCGCGCTGCGTGCTGGCCAGAGCTGGTGGCTGTTGGCGCTGCCGGGCGCCGCTTCTACCGGTCGGGGCTGAAACTGAATTCTGCAGGGCCGACTGCGTACTGTCCGACGGCCTGCGCGCCGGCTTCGACCCCGAGGCCGATGCGCGGCGCTTCTTCGTCAGCCCGGCCGGCGTGGTGGTGATCACGCCGGAGATGTTGTAGGGCTGCAGCGCTGCAGGCCTTTCGGCGGCGGCTCAGGCCGCCACGGTCACCACATCCGCCACATCCGCCACATCCGCCACTTCGACCGTGGCGATGTATTCCGGGTAGTCCGTGTAGCCCTCGGCCCCGCCGCCATAGCAGGTAGCCCGGTTGTACCCAGCCCACGGCAAATCGTCCCGAATGCGGCGCACCAGGTCCGGGTTGCCGATGAAAGGCCGGCCGTAAGCCACCGCGTCGGCCGCGCCCGTGGCCACCGCCTCCAGGCCCATCTCGCGCGTGTAGCCGTTGTTGACGATCCAGGGGCCGCCAAAGGCCGCCTTCAGCGCCGCAAAGTCGAAGCCCGCAAACTCGCGCGCACCGCCGGTGGCGCCCTCCACCACTTCCATGAAGGCCAAGCCCAGTTTCCCTGCGTGGGCGGCCACCGCGCCATAGGTGGCCTGCGCGTCGTCATCGGGCGGCGCGCCGTTGGACGGCGTGACAGGGCTGACGCGGATGCCGGTGCGGCCGGCACCGATCTCGGCCACGATGGCGTCCATCACCTCGCGCACCAGGCGCGTGCGGCCTTCGACACTGCCGCCGTACGCGTCGCTGCGGTCGTTGATGCTGCCGCGCAGAAACTGCTCCAGCAGGTAGCCGTTGGCGCCGTGGATCTCGACGCCGTCAAAGCCGGCGTCGATGGCGCAGCGGGCGGCGTGGCGGTAGTCGGCCACCACGCCGACGATCTCGTCGGTGCGCAGCGCCCTCGGCGGTGAACAGCCGGCCAGCGTCACCCCGCCGTCATCGCCGCGGATCAGCGTGCGCGACCCCGACGGCTGCGCGGTGCTGGACACGGGCACCTCGCCCGGCGGCAGCAGCGACACATGCGATATGCGGCCCACGTGCCACAGCTGGCACACGATGCGACCCCCCGCCGCATGCACGGCCGCGGTGACGGGCTGCCAGCCGGCCACCTGCTCGGCCGTGTAGATGCCCGGCGTGTCGACGTAGCCCTGGCCCAGTGGCGAGATCTGCGTCGCCTCGCTGATCAGCAGGCCGGCGGCGGCGCGCTGGCGGTAGTAGTCGACGGCAATGGCCGAAGGCACGCGCCCGGCGCCCGCGCGGTTGCGCGTCAGCGGGGCCATCACGATGCGGTTGGAAAGTTGAATGTCGCCGAGGCGGACGGGGTCGAAGAGACTGGGCATGGGTGCGAGGCTGATGGACAAAAGATGGGTTCGGGCCGGCGCGGGCCCTGGCAACTTCAGCGGGTGGCCGGCAGGCCGGCCGGGCTCAGGAAGCGGCCGGCAGTCGAGCCTGAATCATCAGGCGGCCGGCAAACCGCCCTGACTCATGAGGCGGCGGGCAACCCCGCCGCGTGCGCCTGCTCGTCGGCGTGATAGCTGCTGCGCACCATCGCGCCCACCGCGGCGTGGCTGAAGCCCATCGCGCGGGCCTCGCGCTCGAACATCGCAAAGGTGTCGGGGTGCACGTAGCGGCGCACCGGCAGGTGGTGGCCGCTGGGCGCCAGGTATTGGCCCAGCGTCAGCATGTCGATGTCGTGCGCGCGCATGTCGCGCATGGCCTGCAGGATCTCTTCGTCGGTCTCGCCCAAGCCCACCATCAGCCCGCTCTTGGTGGGCACGCCCGGGTGCAGGGCCTTGAACTTCTTCAGCAGGTTCAGGCTGAAGGCGTAATCGCTGCCCGGGCGGGCTTCCTTGTACAGGCGAGGCACCGTCTCGAGGTTGTGGTTCATGACGTCGGGCGGCGCGGCCGTCAGGATGGACAGCGCACGGTCGTCGCGGCCGCGAAAGTCGGGCACCAGGATCTCGATCTGCGTCGCCGGGCTCAGTTCTCGCGTCTTCTCGATGCAGGCCACGAAGTGCGCCGCTCCGCCGTCGCGCAGATCGTCGCGGTCGACGCTGGTGATG
>JBBSCX010000452.1:0-2674 GCA_038249905.1 Burkholderiales bacterium | reverse complement strand
TCTGGCCAACCTGGTGAACGAGGCAGCGCTGTTCGCAGCACGCCGCAATGGCCGCGTGGTCGAGATGATCGACTTCGAGAAGGCCAAGGACAAGATCATGATGGGCCCCGAGCGGAAGTCCATGGTCATGCCCGAGGACGAACGCCGCAACACCGCGTACCACGAGGCCGGGCATGCCCTGGTCGCGCGTCTGATGCCCAAGACCGACCCGGTGCACAAGGTGACGGTGATCCCGCGCGGCCGAGCCCTGGGGGTGACGATGCAATTGCCCGAAGGTGACCGCTACAGCATGGACAAGGAACGCATGCTCTCCACCATCAGCGTGCTCTTTGGCGGGCGCATCGCCGAAGAAGTGTTCATGAACCAGATGACCACAGGCGCTTCCAACGACTTCGAGCGCGCCACCTCGATCGCACGCGACATGGTGATGCGCTACGGCATGACCGACAGCCTGGGCCCGATGGTCTATGCCGAGAACGAGGGCGAGGTCTTCCTGGGTCGCAGCGTGACCAAGACCACCAACATGTCCGAGGCGACGATGCAGAAGGTGGACAAGGAAGTGCGCCGCATCATCGACGAGCAGTACACCACCGCGCGCCAGTTGGTCGAGAACCACAAGGACAAGATGCACGCCATGGCCACCGCGCTGCTGGAGTGGGAGACCATCGACAGCGATCAGATCGACGACATCATGGCTGGCAAGCCCCCGCGTGCGCCCAAGGACTGGACCCCCAGCTCCGCGCGCCCGCCCAGCGGCCCGACGCCGCCGGTAGGCACCGACGGAGCACCGGCCGCAGCCTGATCCGCACGCGGGCAATCCTTCCACATCGGGGCTTCGGCCCCGATGTCGTTTCGGACGTCGCCCATCTCGCCTTTCGCGTCTTTCGCGTCTTTCCCGTCTTCCCTTCTGTGCGATGCACTGGCAAACCACACGCTTCGACATCGACCTGACGCGACCGCGGGTCATGGGCATTGTCAACGTCACGCCCGATTCCTTCTCCGACGGCGGCCTGCACGCCGATGCTGCGGCCGCCTGCCGGCACTGCGACACGTTGTTGGCCGAGGGCGCTGACCTGCTGGACATCGGCGGCGAGTCGACACGCCCTGGAGCCGCCACGCCGACGGCCGAAGAAGAACTGGCGCGCGTCGAACCGGTGCTGCGACATGCCGTCACGCTGGGTGTGCCGGTGTCGGTGGACACCAGCCAGCCGCTGGTGATGCAGGCGGCGCTGGACCTGGGTGTAGACATCGTCAACGACGTGCGTGCTGTGCAGCGTCCGGGTGCGCTGGGCGTTGTGGCCGCGCACCCGCGGGCCGGCCTGTGCCTGATGCACATGCGCGGCGAGCCGGGCAACATGCAGTCGCTAACCGACTACGCCGACGTCGTCACGGAAGTGGGCAACTTCCTTCGGGCGCGCGCCGACGCTGCACGGGCCGCCGGCATCGCGCAAGGGCGCATCGTGCTCGACCCGGGCATCGGTTTTGGCAAGACGCCGGCGCAGAACCTGGCGTTGACGGCGCGGTTGCCGGTGTTGATGTCGCTGGGCTATCCGCTGCTGCTGGGCTGGTCGCGAAAGTCGAGCCTGGGGGTGCTGACCGGCCGTCCGGTCGGTGAACGCCTGGCCGCCAGCGTGGCCGCGGCACTGGCTGCCGGGTCGAGGGGCGCGGCAGTGTTGCGCGTGCACGACGTGGCCGCCACCGTCGATGCGCTGAAGGTCTGGCAGCAGATCGCCGCCGCCGGTTGTGCCGGCGAAGGGCGTGACGCTCCGGCAGCGGATTCGTGACAGGCCCGGCATCGGGTATCTCGGCGTGCGCTCTGCGCGGCGCTGGCGCCGGCACCGAGGCAAGGACAATCAGCGACGGAACATCGGCTGAACGCCAAACACAGGGACCCAAAAGATGACAAGACGCTATTTCGGCACCGACGGCATCCGTGGCACGGTAGGGCAGGGCGCCATCACGCCCGACTTCATGTTGCGATTGGGCCATGCCGTGGGCCGTGTGCTGCGGCGCCAGACCGACCGGCCGACGGTGCTGATCGGCAAGGACACTCGCATTTCGGGCTACATGCTGGAGTCGGCACTGGAAGCGGGCTTCGCTTCGGCCGGCGTCGATGTGCTGCTGTCGGGCCCGCTGCCCACGCCGGGCGTGGCCTACCTGGCGCGTGCGCTGCGGCTGGACCTGGGCGTGGTCATCAGCGCGTCGCACAACGCCTTCGCCGACAACGGCGTCAAGTTCTTTTCGGCCGGCGGTGAGAAGCTTCCGGATGACTGGGAGCGAGACGTCGAGGCCACACTGGAGCTGCCGCCGCAGTGGGTCGATTCGGCCAGCCTGGGCAAGGCGCGGCGCCTGGAAGACGCCCGCGGCCGCTACATCGAGTTCTGCAAGAGCACGGTGCCGCACAGCCTGTCGCTGCGCGGCATGAAGATCGTCGTCGACGCGGCCCATGGTGCCGCCTACCACGTCGCGCCCGACGTCTTCCACGAGATCGGTGCGGCGGTGGTGCCGATCGGCTGCAGCCCCGATGGCACCAACAACAATGCCGGCTTCGGCGCCACGGCGCCGGCCGCTCTGGTCAGGGCGGTGGCCGAGCACCGCGCCGACTATGGCGTGGCGCTGGACGGCGACGCTGATCGTTTGCAACTGGTGGACGCCAGCGGGCGCCTCTTCAACG
>JBBSCX010000451.1:0-2677 GCA_038249905.1 Burkholderiales bacterium | reverse complement strand
GGCGTCACCGTCATCAGCCGGCTGCAGGTGTGGACGCAGCCACTGTGGCTGGTGCTGATGCTGGTGCCGTACTTCTATGTCTTCGACGCCCACCCGACGTTGCTGTCCGACCTGCGCCAATACGCCGGCCTGGACGCGCCACCCGGCAGCGACGCCTTCGACCCGCTGAAATTCGGCGCCGCACTCACTGTCGGCATTGCCCTGTTCACGCAGATGGGCGAACAGGTCGACTACCTGCGCTTCATGCCCGAGAAGACACGCGCCAACCGCTGGCGCTGGTGGTTCGGCGTCGTGGCCGGCGGGCCGGGCTGGGTGGTGCCGGGCGTGGCCAAGATGCTGGGCGGCGCGTTGCTGGCGCTGCTGGCATTGCAGCTGTCGGTGCCGGCCGACCGCGCGGTCGACCCGAACCAGATGTACCTGGCGGCTTACGAGATCGTGTTCTCGGATTACGGCTGGGCAGTGGGCGCGACGGCGCTGCTGGTGGTCGTCAGCCAGATCAAGATCAATGTCACCAACGCCTATGCCGGCAGCCTGGCCTGGAGCAACTTCTTCGCCCGGCTGACGCACAGCCACCCGGGGCGCGTGGTGTGGGTGGTGTTCAACATCCTGATCGCGCTGATGCTGATGGAGTTGGAGGTCTTCAAGGCCATCGCCGGCGTGCTCGGCCTTTTCAGCAACATCGCCATCAGCTGGTTGATGGTGGTGGTGGCCGACCTCGTCATCAACAAGCCGCTGGGCCTGAGCCCCAAAGGCATCGAGTTCAAGCGCGCGCACCTGGTGGATATCAACCCGGTGGGCGTGGGCGCGATGCTGCTGGCATCGATCCTGTCGATTGCCGCGCACCTGGGCGCTTTCGGGCCGATGGCGCAGGCCTTCTCGGCCGTGATCGCAATGGGCGTGGCGCTGGCGGCCACGCCGCTGATCGCCTGGGCCACCGGCGGGCGCACCTACTTGGCGCGCCGGTCCACCGACCCCGACGGCGCCTACCTGGGCCGGCGCCTGGGCTCTGCGTCATCGGCCAGGGCCAGCCAGCACGCCTGCACCATCTGCGAGCGCCCCTACGAGGGCGAAGACATGGCCCACTGCCCTGCTTATGGCGGCCCCATCTGCAGCCTGTGCTGCGCACTGGATGCGCGATGCCACGACCTGTGCAAGCCCCCATCGGCGCGCGCCCGCGTGCAATTGACCACGGCCCTGCAACGCCTGCTGCCGCGCGCCTGGTGGCCGCAGATCGACACCGGCCTGGGCCGCTACCTGCTGCTGATGGCCGTCGTGGCGCCGAGCCTGGCGGCGCTGCTGGGCGGGCTGTACGCCATCGAACTGCGCGCGCTGGATGAGCAGGGCGCGCAGGCACTGGAAAGCGCCGCACCCACCTTGCGCGCCGGCTTCGTCAAGGCCTATGCCGCGCTGCTGCTGGTCGGCGGCGTGATCGGCTGGTGGCTGGTATTGACGCAGCACAGTCGGCGCGTGGCGCAAGAAGAGAGCAACCGACAGACCGAGGCCCTGATGACCGAGATCGAGTCGCACCGCCGCACCGACGAAGAATTGCAGCGCGCCCGCATCGCGGCCGAAGACGCCCGTCGCGCCGCCGAGACCGCCAACCAGGCCAAGACACGTTATGTCTCGGCCCTGAGCCACGAACTGCGCACGCCGCTGAACAGCGTCCTGGGTTACGCCCAACTGCTGGACGAGGACCCGGCCACGCCTGCGCACCGACGCCAGGCGGTGCGCGTGATCCGCCGCGGCGGCGAACACCTGCTGGGCGTGATCGAGGGCACGCTGGACATCGCCCGCATCGAGGCCGGCCGCCTGCACCTGGAGCCGCGCCCGATGGCACTGCGCGACACGCTGGCGCAGATCGTGCAAATGTTCGAATTGCAAGCGGCCGCCAAGGGCCTGCACTTTGAACACGACATCGCGGCTGCGCCGGACGTCGTGCGGGCGGATGAGCGGCGGCTGACACAGATCCTGATCAACGTCATCGGCAACGCCGTCAAGTTCACGGCTGCGGGGCGTGTGGTCTTCCGCGTCACTCACCAGCGCGGCATGGCGCACTTCGAGGTCGAGGACACCGGCCCGGGCATCGCCGCGGCCGATCTGGAGCGGGTGTTCGAGCCTTTCGCGCGTGGCAGCGCGGCGGCCCTGAGCCCGGCCGGCCCCGCCAGCAGCGGCACCGGGCTGGGCCTGACGATTGCGAAGATGCTGACCGACTTGATGGGCGGCGAATTGACGGTCAGCAGCCGCACGGTGGACGATGGCCTCAGTTGCAACCCCAGCGCCAACCCCAGCGTCAACTCCACCGCCAATGCCGGTGTCAACGCCGGTGTCAACGCCGTCGCCATCGCCGAACTCAGCAGCAACGCGCCCAGCGGCACCTGCTTCCGCATCCGCCTGTTCCTGCCCGCGCTGGATGCCGCGCGCCTGCCGGCGGCAGCCGCCCCGCGCACGGCCTACGCCGGGCCGCGGCGGCGCGTGCTGGTGGTAGACAACGAAGAAGTGGACCGCACGCTGCTGGCCACGCGCCTGGACGCGCTGGGCTTCGAGGTGCTGCAGGCCGCCAGCGGCCCCGCAGCGCTGGCGCTGCTGCACGAGATGGCGGTGGACGCCATCCTGATGGACCTGGCCATGCCCGGCATCGACGGCTGGCAGACATTGCGCCTGCTGCGCCAGCAGGCGC
>JBBSCX010000450.1:0-2685 GCA_038249905.1 Burkholderiales bacterium | reverse complement strand
GACCTTCCACTACATCGCCTGCCTCAACGACGCGCCCGACTGGATCGAAGCCGTCACTTCGTTGTGTGAACGCCACCTGCAGGGCTGGCCGACCCGCGCCGCCCCCGACCCGGCCGAACTGCAGCGGCAGCGGGACGCCGCGCTGGCGCTGGGCGCCACGGACTGACGGGCACGGCGGCACCGCACCCGCCTGCACCCGCCTGCACCCGCCTGCACCCGCCACCCTGCCCTTGCCATGGCCGAACCGCTGCAGCGTCTGCGACTGGACAAATGGCTGTGGGCCGCGCGGCTGTACAAGACCCGGGCGCTGGCCGCAGACGCCGCCGGGATGGGCCGCATCGAGGTCAACGGACAGGCGGCCAAGCCCGGACGCGAGATCAGGCCCGGCGACACCTTGCTGCTGCGCGGCGGCCCGAGCCCGCGTGAGCTGACGGTGCTGGGTCTGAGCACACAGCGCGGCCCGGCGCCGGTGGCGCAGGCGCTGTATGCCGAGACCGCCGCCAGCCTCGCCGCGCGCGAGGCCGCGGCTGTGCGCCGCCGCCTGGGTGTGGAGCCAGCCGACAGCCTCGCCCATGGCCGCCCGACCAAGCGCGACCGCCGCCAGTGGGCCGATTGGCAACGCTGGAGCGCGGTGGCCGACCCGAAGGATTGAGACCGGCCCGTGCCGGCCGGTCCTCTGCGCAGGCCAGCGTGGGCCCTTGAAACCCCCGACCGTGCCCCGATATCGATGGGAAGACGTCCACGTTCAGCCGCCATGACTCCAGAAACATACCCCTCCGCCACCCCCGACACCGATCCCGCCCACGCCGGCCAAGCCACACACGCGGACGGCGACGTCACGCCGGGCCTTGCCGATGTGACTGCGCTGGAGGCCCAGCTGGCCGAATTGCAGGCCCGCCATGCCGAGGTCGCCGACGCTTATCTGCGTGCCAAGGCCGAGGCCGAGAACACACGCCGCCGTGCCGAAGAGGACATGGCCAAGGCTCGCAAGTTCGCGATCGACGCCTTCGCCGAAGCCCTGCTGCCGGTCACAGACAGCCTGCAAGCCGCCATCGCCCTGCCCAATGCCAGCAACGAACAGCTGCTGGAAGGCACGCACGCCACGCTGCGCCAGCTGATGAGCGCGCTGGAGCGCCACAAGGTGCTGCCGATCGCGCCGCCGGCGGGCACCAGGTTCGACCCGCACCAGCATCAGGCCATCAGCATCGTGCCCAGCGAGCAGGAACCGAACACGGTCGTCGCCGTGCTGCAAAAGGGCTGGCTGATCTCCGAACGTGTGCTGCGACCGGCCCTGGTGACCGTCTCGGCACCGAAGTGACGCCGCGCGGCGGCGGTTTCATGCCTGCCGCACGCCGGGCCGCCCTTGAAAGCGGGTGCGGCGGCCACAACTCCATGACAACCTGAATCCACTCCAACGGAGAACATCCCCATGGGCAAGATCATCGGCATCGACCTCGGCACCACGAACTCGTGCGTGGCCGTGATGGAAGGCAACACCACCCGCGTCATCGAGAACAGCGAGGGTGCCCGCACCACGCCGTCCATCATTGCCTACCAGGACGACGGCGAGGTCCTGGTCGGCGCCAGCGCCAAGCGCCAGGCGGTCACCAACCCGAAGAACACGGTCTATGCGGCCAAGCGGCTGATCGGCCGCAAGTTCAGCGAGAAGGAAGTGCAGAAGGACATCGACCTGATGCCCTACAAGATCACCGCGGCCGACAACGGCGACGCCTGGATCGAGGTGCGCGGCAAGAAGCTGGCGCCGCCGCAGATCAGCGCCGAGGTGCTGCGCAAGATGAAGAAGACCGCCGAGGACTACCTCGGCGAAGAAGTCACCGAAGCCGTCATCACCGTGCCGGCCTACTTCAACGACAGCCAGCGTCAGGCGACCAAGGACGCCGGCCGCATCGCCGGCCTGGACGTCAAGCGCATCATCAACGAGCCCACCGCCGCGGCCCTGGCCTTCGGCCTGGACAAGCACGGCAAGGGCGACCGCAAGATCGCCGTGTACGACCTGGGCGGCGGCACCTTCGACATCTCGATCATCGAGATCGCCGATGTCGACGGCGAGAAGCAGTTCGAGGTGCTGTCCACCAACGGCGACACCTTCCTGGGTGGCGAGGACTTCGACCAACGCATCATCGACTACATCGTCACCGAGTTCCGCAAGGACCAGGGCGTGGACCTGACGAAGGACGTGCTGGCCCTGCAGCGCCTGAAGGAAGCCGCCGAGAAGGCCAAGATCGAGCTCAGCAACAGCACGCAGACCGATATCAACCTGCCGTACATCACGGCCGATGCTTCGGGCCCCCGGCACCTGAACATCAAGCTCACGCGCGCCAAGCTCGAGAGCCTGGTGGACGAGTTGATCGCCCGCACCATCGAGCCCTGCCGCATCGCGGTGAAGGACGCCGGCGTCAAGCTGACGGAGATCGACGACATCATCCTGGTCGGCGGCATGACACGCATGCCGAAGGTGCAGGAGAAGGTCAAGGAGTTCTTCGGCAAGGAACCGCGCAAGGACGTCAACCCCGACGAGGCCGTGGCCGTGGGCGCCGCCATCCAGGGTCAGGTGCTGGGCGGTGAGCGCAAGGACGTGCTGCTGCTGGACGTCACGCCGCTGTCCCTGGGCATTGAAACGCTCGGCGGCGTGATGACGAAGATGATCAAGAAGAACACCACCAT
>JBBSCX010000449.1:0-2685 GCA_038249905.1 Burkholderiales bacterium | reverse complement strand
GAGGCCAGCGGGGCGAGCGCGCTGGTAGCAGAAACCACGGCACTGCGCGTGACCATGCCCGCATCGGTCATGGCCGACGCGCCCGCCGACAAGGGCGCATCGACCAGGTTCTCGACCGCGTTGAAGACCTCGCGGCAGCGGCCGCAGCGCACCCAGCCTTCGGACACCCGCAACTGGTCCTGCACCACGCGGAAGACGGTGCCGCACGCGGTGCAGCGGGTGGCCAGATTCATGGGTGACGGGGCGTCAGGGTGTCGGGGTATCAGGGTGTCAGCGCGTCAAGGCGCTTCGGGTCACTTCAGGCCGCCGGCCGCTGCGCCGTCATCAGCGCCCAGCCGTCGTCGCTGTCGGCCACGCTCAGATGCAGCCAGGGGGCGTAGGCGGCGCTCAGATCGTCGGCCTGCCGCACCAGGATGCCGGCCAGCACCAGATGCCCGCCCGGCGCGACATGGCCGCACAGCAGTGGCGCCAGCAGCTTCAGCGGCGTGGCCAGGATGTTGGCCAGCACCAGCGCATAGGCGCCGCTGGCGGCATCGGGCAGCGCGGCGCGCAGTGCCACGCCATTGGCCGCGGCGTTGTCGCGTGTGCTCTGCACCGCGGCCGGGTCGATGTCCACGGCGTCGGTCTCGCCCGCGCCGTGCAGGGCCGCGCCGATGGCCAGGATGCCCGAGCCACAGCCGTAGTCCAGCACCCGCGCCCCGGCCACGGCCCCGGCATGCGCGGCGATCCAGCGCAGGCACATGTGTGTGGTCGGGTGCGTGCCGGTGCCGAAGGCCAGACCCGGGTCCAGGCGGATGACCTTGTCCGCCCCTGCCGGCACCTCGTGCCAGCTGGGCACGACCCAGAAGCCGGGCGTCACCGCCACCGGCGAGAACTGGCTTTGC
Organism: Burkholderiales bacterium; assembly: GCA_038249905.1. GTDB lineage: Bacteria > Pseudomonadota > Gammaproteobacteria > Burkholderiales > Burkholderiaceae_C > Rubrivivax. The sequence continues at coordinate 1,801 of JBBSCX010000449.1, read as the reverse complement.
GTCAGGCGCACCCAGTCCTGTTCGGGCACATGCTGCAGGGCCTGCACCTGCAGGCCCTGGGGCCCGTGCTGCGCCAGCAGCCAGGTGGCGGCGCGTGCGGCGGCGGCTTCGTCCTCGAACAACGCATGCAGGGTGCTGCGGTCCCAGCCCGATGCCGGTGCGGGCATGCCGGGTTCGCCGAACAAGGCGCGTTCGGCATCGCTGCCGGCATCGGCATCCTCCACCGACACCGACAGCGCGCCGAGCTCGTCCATCAGCGCGTCCGACACCGGTTCGACCAGCGGCTGTGGTGCGCGCAGCACCAGTTCGAACACCGCCCTACCTTCTGTGCTGGCTGAGCCAGTGTTCGAGGTAATGGATATTGGTGCCGCCTTCGATGAATTTGGCGTCCACCATCAGTTCGCGGTGCAGCGGGATGTTGGTCTGTATGCCTTCGACCACGGTTTCGGACAGCGCCGTGCGCATGCGCGCCAGCGCCTGCTCGCGGGTGTCGCCGTGCACGATGATCTTGCCTACCATGCTGTCGTAATTGGGCGGCACGTAGTAGTTGGTGTAGATGTGCGAATCGACGCGCACGCCCGGCCCGCCTGGCGCATGCCACAGCGTGACGCGGCCGGGGCTGGGCACGAACTTGTACGGGTCCTCGGCATTGATGCGGCACTCGATGGCGTGCCCACGCAGGCCGATGTTGCGCTGCGCGAACGGCAATTTTTCGCCGGCGGCCACGCGGATCTGCATCTGCACGATGTCGATGCCGGTCACCAGTTCCGTCACCGGGTGTTCGACCTGCACGCGCGTGTTCATCTCGATGAAGAAGAACTCGCCGTTCTCGTACAGGAACTCGAAGGTGCCGGCGCCACGGTAGCCGATCTTCTTGCACGCCGCCGAGCAGCGTTCACCGATGCGCTCGATGACGCGCCGCGGGATGCCCGGGGCCGGCGCTTCCTCGATGATCTTCTGGTGTCGGCGCTGCATGCTGCAGTCGCGTTCGCCCAGCCAGACCGCATTGCGGTGCGAATCGGCCATCACCTGGATCTCGATGTGACGCGGGTTCTCCAGGAACTTTTCCATGTAGACCGAGGCATTGCCGAAGGCGGCACCGGCCTCGGCGCGCGTGGTCTGCACGGCATGGATCAGCGCGGCTTCGGTGTGCACCACGCGCATGCCGCGTCCGCCACCCCCGCCGGCGGCCTTGATGATCACCGGGTAGCCGATGGCACGGGCCTGGCGGATGATCTCCTTCGGCTCGTCGGGCAGCGCGCCTTCGCTGCCGGGCACGCAGGGCACACCGGCGCGGATCATGGCCTGCTTGGCAGACACCTTGTCGCCCATCATGCGGATGGCCTCGGGCGTGGGGCCGATGAAGACGAAGCCGCTCTTTTCGACGCGCTCGGCGAAGTCGGCGTTCTCGGACAAGAAGCCATAACCTGGGTGGATGGCCTCGGCGTCGGTGACTTCGGCCGTCGCAATGATGGCCGGCATGTTCAGGTAGCTCAGCGCGCTGGCCGCCGGGCCGATGCACACCGCCTCGTCGGCCAGCTTGACGTATTTGGCCTCGCGGTCGGCCTCGGAATAGACCACCACCGCCTTGATGCCCATTTCCTTGCAGGCACGCTGGATGCGGAGCGCGATCTCGCCTCGGTTCGCGATCAGGATCTTCTTGAACACGCTGTCAGTCCCGTTTCATTCGACGATGAACAGCGGCTGGCCGAATTCGACCGCCTGACCGTTCTCGCACAGGATGCGCAGCACCTTGCCGCTGGTGTCGGCCTCGATTTCGTTCATGATTTTCATGGCCTCG
>JBBSCX010000448.1:0-2711 GCA_038249905.1 Burkholderiales bacterium | reverse complement strand
TTCTCCCAGGCGTGGATCATCTTCTTCACCTGCACCCGCTGCAGGTTGTCCTGGCTGCCGCACAGGGTGCACGGGATGATGGGGAACTGGCGGTGTTCGGCCCAGCGCGCCAGGTCGTCCTCGGCCACATAGGCCAGCGGCCGGATGACGATGTGGCGCCCGTCGTCGCTGGCCAATTTGGGCGGCATGCCCTTGAGCCGCCCGCCGAAGAACATGTTCATCATCAGCGTCACCACCATGTCGTCGCGGTGGTGGCCCAGCGCGATCTTGGTCGCGCCCAGCTCACCCGCCACGCGGTACAGGATGCCGCGGCGCAAGCGGCTGCACAGGCTGCACATGGTCTGCCCCTCGGGCACCAGGCGCTTGACGATGCTGTAGGTGTCCTGGGCCTCGATGTGGAAGGGCACGCCGCGCTGACTCAGGTAGGCGGGCAGCACATGGTCCGGAAAGCCGGGCTGCTTCTGGTCGAGGTTGACGGCGATCAGCGTGAAGTCGATCGGCGCGCGCTGCTGCATCGACAGCAGCACATCGAGCAGGCCGTAGCTGTCCTTGCCGCCCGACAGGCACACCATCACCTTGTCGCCGGCCTCGATCATCGAGTAGTCGACGATGGCCTGCCCCACCTGGCGGTGCAGGCGCTTGGACAGCTTGTTGATCTCGTGCAGATGGCGGCGTTCGTCGCGGGGCACGTCGTGCAGGGCGGTCATGGGCTCTCCTGAGCAGCGGATGGCGGCGATGTCACCTCGACGGCCACGCCGTCGCAGTCCGGAAAGATGTTGGGCTTGACCACGCGCACACACACGCGGCCCACCGTGGGCAAGGCCAGCAGCCGCGTCGCGATGCGGCCCGCCAACGTTTCGAGCATGTTGACATGCTCGCCTTCGCTCTCGGCCTTGGCGATCTCGCGCAATTGCCGGTAGTCCAGCACATGGTGCACGTCGTCGCCGGCGGGCAGCATCGGGGCATGCGGCTGCTGCAGTTCGATCGTGATCAGCAACTGCTGGCGCGAGCGCAGTTCGTGTTCGAGGATGCCGACGCTGGCATGCACACGCAGGGCTTCGATGCGGATGGTTCTCATGGCTGGAAGGCAAAGTCGCGTGCGGTGGGGGCCAGGTGGCTGCCGGCATCGACGACGAGCGTGCTGCCGGTGATGGACGGGTTTTCCAGCAGCAGCCGCACCGCCGCGGCCACATCTTGCGGCCGCACGCCGCGCTGCAGCGGGGTGGTGGCCTGCAACGCGGCCAGGCGGGAGTCGTCGATGTCGTCGCTGCCCAGCGTGAGCCCGGGCGCCACCGCATTGACACGCACCCGCGGCGCCAGCGCCTGGGCCAGCAACGTGCCGGCCATCTGCAAGGCGGCCTTGGACAATGTGTAGCTGAGGTGGTCGGGGTTGGGATTGAACAATTTCTGGTCGAGCAGGGTGACCACGGCACCCCGCCCGCCTGCGCCCAGCGCGTCGTGCAGCGCCTGCGCCAGCAGGATGGCCGGGGCGGTGTTGATGCGCATGTGGCGGTCGAGCGTGGCGCAGCTGAAGCTGGCGACTTCATCATGTTCGAACAGCGATGCGCTGTGCACCACGGCGTCGATGCGGCCCAGTGCCGCCTGCGCGGCGGGCAGCAATGCGCGGCAGGCGGCCTCGTCGCCCAGGTCGGCGGGCAGCGCCACGACCTGGGCGCCCAGGGCGCGCAGTTCGGTGGCGGTGGCCTCGGCCTCGGCCGACGATCGGTGGTAGTGCAGGGCGATGTCCCAGCCCTGCGCCGCCAGTTCGAATGCGATGGCGCGGCCCAGCCGGCGAGCGGCGCCGGTGATCAATGCGACCGGACGCGAGGGCGGCACCGATGACGGCAAGGACGGGGATGAGGGCGAGGGCGAGGTCATGCTTCCTACAATCAAACCGTGATGCAGCGCAAACGGCCGGGCCATGCGGGCCTTGAACCCCAGGACGCGGCTGCCGATGAGCACGCTGCCGGATTATCGAGGGCGCTGCGCCGCCACATCGGCGAGCAGCTTGCACAGGCCGGCGGCTGGCTGCCCTTCGACCGCTACATGTCGCTGGCGCTGTACGCGCCAGGGCTGGGCTACTACAGCCGCGGCGGCGGCCAGATCGGACGCATGCCGGCCGGCGGCAGCGACTTCGTCACCGCGCCGGTGCTGTCGCCGCTGTTCGGCGCCACGCTGGCGCAGGCGGTGGCACAGGTGATGGACGCGGCGGCCCTGCACACGGTGATCGAGTTCGGCGCCGGCACCGGCGCGCTGGCCGAGCAGGTGCTGGACGCGCTGGGTGACCGGGTGCAGTGCTACCAGATCGTCGATGTCTCGGGCAGCCTGCGCGCGACGCAGCAGCAGCGACTGGCGCGCTTTGCGCCGCGTGTGCAGTGGCTGGACGCCTGGCCCGAGCACATCGAAGCCGTGGTGCTGGGCAACGAAGTGCTGGACGCGATGCCGGTGCAGTTGCTGGGCTGGGACGGCGCGCAGTGGCTGGAGCGTGGTGTGGTGCTCGCCGGGCACGACGGCGGGAACGACGGCAGCGATGACAGCGCCGATCCGCACTTCGCCTGGTCCGACCGCCCGACCGCTCTGCGCCCGCCGCACGCCGGCCTCTTTCTGCCCGGCACCGTGACCGAGATCCACCCCCAGGCCGAGGCCTTCATGCGCACGCTGGCCGTGCACCTGCACCGCGGCGCCGCCTTCTTCGTCGATTACGGCTTCCC
>JBBSCX010000447.1:0-2733 GCA_038249905.1 Burkholderiales bacterium | reverse complement strand
TCGGCATAGTCGGCCGCCGCCTGCAATTTGGCCGGCAGGATATGGGTGATGTATTCGCGCTCGGGGTCGGCGGCGGCGGCCAGCAGGCTGGCTTCGTCGCGGAAAGCGAGCGACACCGGGTCGGTGATGCCCGGTCGCACTGCCAGCACCCGTTCACGCAGCCCCGGCGGGTAGTGGGCGACGTAGCGCGGCACCTCGGGCCGCGGGCCGACCAGGCTCATCGTGCCCTGCAGCACATCGATGAGTTGCGGCAGTTCGTCGATGCGCGTGCGCCGCAGCCAGGCGCCGCTGCGCGTGATGCGCGGGTCGGCGCCGACCGTCAGTGCGCTGCCGCCGGCACCGTGGCGCATGGTGCGCAACTTGTGGATGCTGAACAGCGTCCCGCCCCGCCCCACCCTTTGCTGGCGGAAGAAAACCGGGCCGGGCGAGTCGAGCTTGACCCACAAGGCCACCACGGCCAGCAGCGGGCTGACCAGCAACATGGCGAGGCTGGCGACGATCAGGTCAAAGGCGCGCTTGGGCAAATCCGTAGCGGTGCGGTGGGCGGAGGTGCGCAGGCGGGTGCCGGCTTGTCAAGCCGGGGCCGACGGTTCGGCCGGCGGGTCGATGCCGTCGAAGACATCGGACAGCGTGATGCGCGCGCCGACGCTGGCCGCTTCCAGCACATCGCCGTCGCTCATGTCGTGCAGCACCCATTGGTCGTCGGCGTTGCGCCGGAAGGCCTCGACACGCCGGGTGTCGGGGTCCACGAGCATGTACTCCTGCAGTGCCGGAATGCGGCGATAGAACGCGAACTTTCGGCTGCGGTCGTAGGACTGAGTGCTGGGCGACAGCACCTCGACCACGAGCATGGGCGCGCGGAAGATCTGCTCGGTGGCGAGGTCGGCGCGGTCGCAGGTGACGAAGACATCGGGGTAAAGGATGGTGTCGTCGCCCACCTGAACCTTCATTCCTTCGCTGAACACTTGGCAGGGCGATCCGTCGAGCGCCTCGGACAGGCGTCGGCTCAGGTTGGACACCACGCGCCCGTGGATCCTGCGCGCGCCCGTCATCGCGAAGATCTCGCCGTCGTGAAACTCGTGTCTTTCGACCTGCGCGTTCTCCCAAATCAGGTAGGCCTGCAGCGTCATTCGCGGTTTCAGCACGGCATTCACGGGTGCCTCCGGTGGCAAGGGCAGCGCTTCATTCTGCGCCCAACGCCGCGCGCACCGCGCTCACCACCCGCTGCACGTCGTCGTCATCCATGCGCGTATGGATCGGCAGGCTCAGCATGCGTTCATAGGCCTGCTGGCTGTGCGGAAACATCGCCGCGTCCAGGCCGTAGCGCTCGCGCCAGTACGGGTGCAGGTGCAGCGGGATGTAGTGCACGCTGCAGCCGATGCCGGCAGCGAACAGGCGTTCGATCAGCGCATCGCGGCCGATCGGCGCGGCCTCAGTCAGGCGCAGCACGTACAGGTGCCAGGCATGGGTGTCGCCAGGCGCGGCACGCGGCGGCAGCACGACCGGCAGGTCGGCAAACCCGGCGTCATAAGCCGCGGCAATGGCCGCGCGCTGCTGCTGGAAGCGGTGCGCCTTCTTCAACTGGTGGATGCCCAGCGCCGCGGCGATGTCGGTCAGGTTGTACTTGAAGCCCGGTGCCACCACCTCGTAGTACCAGCTGGGCACCTTGGCCGTGAAGCGGTCGAAGGCGTCGCGGTTCATGCCGTGCAGGCGCATGGTGCGTGCGCGCTGCGCCAGCGCCGCATCGCGCGTCACCAGCATGCCGCCCTCGCCGGTGGTGATGGTCTTGTTGGCGTAGAAGCTGAACACCGTCGCGTCGCTGCCCAGCGTGCCCACCATCGCGCCGCCACAGGTGGTGGGCAGGGCGTGGGCGGCGTCTTCGACCACCTTCAGGCCGTGGCGCCGCGCGATCGCCAGCAGCGCCGGCATGTCAGCCGCCAGGCCGGCGAAATGCACCGGCATCAGCGCCTTGGTGCGTGGCGTGATCAAAGCCTCGACCGCGGCGGGGTCGATGTTGAGCGTGGCCGGGTCGATGTCCACCAGCTTCACGTCGGCACCCAGGTAGCGCACGACTTCGGCCGTGGCGGTAAAGGTGTGGGTGGTGGTGATGACCTCGTCGCCGGGGCCGATGCCCAAGGCCTCCAAGGCCAGGTGCAGGCCGGCGGTAGCGCTGTTGACGGCGACGCAGTGCAGGGGGCCATCCCCGCTGTCGCGGGCGTCGCCTTCCCCGCGACTGCGGGTCCCATCCCCCAGGAAAGCGGCGAAGTCGCCCTCGAAACGCCGCGCCTTGGGGCCGGTGGTGACCCAGCCGCCGCGCAATGTGTCGACGACTTCAGCGATCTCTTCTTCGCCGATGTCGGGCTGGGCAAAGGGGATGAAGGGGGGCGTGGCGGTTGGGGTCATGGGACGGGCTTGTCGATCCATGCAAGCAAGTGCGTGCGCAACAGCGGCAATGTGTTCAGGGCCCGCGCCAGTACCGGATGCACGGCAGCGACGCGGCGCGCCAGCGGCGGCGCCAGCGTCAGCCGCCTGGCTGTGACGCGACCTTGCGCAAACAGTGCTTGCACGCGCGCCAGAGGCACACCGCGGACGTGAGGGTTGTGCGGATTGTCCCAGGTGAAGTCGTACCAGATGACGGCACCGCCCGGCGCCAGCCACGACCACATCGCATCGGCCAGGCGCTGCTGGAAGGCGTCGTCGAGCAGCGAGCTGAACACTGTGAACGCCATCACC
>JBBSCX010000446.1:0-2737 GCA_038249905.1 Burkholderiales bacterium | reverse complement strand
GATCAGTGCGACGAAGGCCTGCAGGTTGGCGCCGGCCTTGCCCGCCACCGCGCCCACGCTCTGGTACAGGCTGCGGCCCGAGGCTCGGGCGGCATCCTGCAACAGCTCCAGGCTGCGCGCGCCGATGCCGCGGGTGGGAAAGTTGACGACACGCAGGAAGCTGGTGTCGTCGTTGGCGTTCTCGATCAGGCGCAGATAGGCCAGTGCATGCTTGACCTCGGCGCGCTCGAAGAAGCGCAGGCCACCATAAACGCGATAAGGCATGCCGGCGTTGAACAGTGCACTCTCGATGACGCGGCTCTGCGCATTGCTGCGGTACAGCAGCGCGATCTCGCTGCGCGGCATGCCGCCGCGGTGCAGGCTCTGCGCCTCTTCCAGAAACCACTGCGCCTCGGCGTAGTCGCTGGTGCTTTCGTAGACGCGGATCGGCTCGCCCGGCCCGGCGTCGGTGCGCAGGTTCTTGCCCAGGCGCTGGGTGTTGTGGCTGATGAGGTCGTTGGCCGCGTCCAGGATGTGGCCGAAGCTGCGGTAGTTCTGTTCCAGCTTGACGACCCGCGGCACCCGGTATTCACGCTCGAAGTCGGCCATGTTGCCCACGCGCGCGCCGCGGAAGGCATAGATGCTCTGGTCGTCGTCGCCGACCGCGATCACGCTCTGCTCCGGCCGGCCGTGGGCTTCTGAGGACCCCGCCCGGGCCGGCGGCGGCGCGAACATCTTCAGCCACGCGTACTGCAGCCGGTTGGTGTCCTGAAACTCGTCGACCAGCACATGGCGAAAGCGGTGCTGGTAGTGCTGGCGCAGCGCGTCGTTGTCGCGCAGCAGTTCGTAGGTGCGCAGCATCAGCTCGGCAAAGTCGACCACACCCTCGCGTTCACACTGCGCGTCGTAGTTGCGGTAGATCTCGACCAGCTTGCGCGTCTGCTCGTCATGCACCTCGACGTCGCCCGGGCGCTTGCCGTCGTCCTTGCTGCCGGCGATGAACCACGTCACCTGCTTGGGCACGAAGCGCTCTTCATCCAGGTTCATGGCCTTGATGACGCGCTTGACGGCACTGAGCTGGTCGGACGAATCCAGGATCTGGAAGCCCTGCGGCAGCCCCGCCAGCTTCCAGTGCGCGCGCAGGAAGCGATTGCACAGGCCGTGGAAGGTGCCTATCCACATGCCGCGCACTGCGACCGGCAACATGGCCGACAGCCGCGTCAGCATCTCCTTGGCCGCCTTGTTGGTGAAGGTGACGGCCAGCACGCCGCCGGGCGAGACCTGGCCGGTCTGCATCAGCCAGGCGATGCGGGTCGTCAGCACACGGGTCTTGCCGGAACCCGCGCCCGCCAGGATCAGCGCCGGCACCGCCGGCAGGGTCACGGCGGCCAGCTGTTCGGGGTTCAGGCCCTCGAGCAGGCGCGATGCCGGTGCATCGGCGCGGACTGCCGCCGACAGGGCGGCGTAGGGGCTGTCGGGCGCGAACGAATCGGGGGAAGGTGGCATTGGGGCATTTTAGGCAGCGGGTGTTGCTGCCCGGGCCCTGAACGCCTCAGCGCGCGCCGGTATCGTGACTCGCCGTCATCGCCCAGCTGGGCGCGAGCCCACCCAGGTCCTTGGCCGGCGCCGCGGCCGGTGCCGGCGGCAGGTGGCCCACCACCGGCGCCGCGGCCGGTGCCGGCGGCAGGTGGCCCACCACCGGCGCGGCGGCCTGCTGCGCCGTCCGCACATCCTCGGTGTGAATGCTCAGGCGCTGCAGCGGTTCGTCGGACGTGCGGCCGACGCTCAGCCGCTTGAGCAGCGCCTGGTGGACACGCGCCTCCAACCAGCGCACCAGTTCGTCGGGCGGCAATGGGCGGCTGAACAGGTAGCCCTGCATCTCGTCGCAGCCCAGTTCACGCAGACGTTCCGCCTGGGCCTCGGTCTCGACCCCCTCGGCGATGACGTTGCCGATGCCCATGCTGCGCGCCATTCCGATCACGGTGCTGCTCAGCGCCAACTTCTTCGGGTCTTCGTTCAGGCCGGTTGCGACTTCGCCCGGCACTTCGGGCACGCCACTGACAAAGCTGCGGTCGATCTTCAATGTGTCCACGCCCACGAGCCCCAGCCGCGCCAGGTTGGTCTGGCCGACGCCGAAGTCGTCCAGCGCCAGGCGCACACCGATGCGCTTGAAGGAGTCGAGCATGCTTCGGCTGCGCTCGCTGTCCACCGCCAGCTCTTCTTCGGTGATCTCGAGCTCCAGCCGCCCGGGTGCGATCTCGTGGTCGCGCAGCGTGTCCTCGATCATCGAGTTCAGCCGATGGTGCGCCAGTTGCCGCGGCGACAGGTTGACGGCCATGCGCAGCGGCCGCAGGCCACGCAGGTCCCATTCGTGCAGCTGGCGGCAGGCCTCGCGGATGACCCAGGCGCCGACCTCGAAGATCAGCCCGGTCTCTTCAAGGATGGGGATGAAGCGCAGCGGCGGGATCAGGCCGCGGCCCTCGACGCGCCAGCGCAGCAGGGCCTCGACGCCCACCACCTCGCCGGTGCTGCAGCTGATGGTGGGCTGGTAGTGCAGCACGAACTCCTGCACCGCGCTGGGCGTCGCCAGCCTCTCGGAGGCGCGGCGCAGGCCGCCTTCGAGTGTCAGACGCTCGCTCTGGCGTTCACTGAGCTTCTGGTTGTAGAAGGTGTAGGTGCCACGGCCCAGCGCCTTGGCCGAATACATGGCCATGTCGGTGCGCTTGACCAGGTCGTCGAGGTCGACGTCCTCGTGCGG
>JBBSCX010000445.1:0-2739 GCA_038249905.1 Burkholderiales bacterium | reverse complement strand
CTGTGGGCTTCGTGGTGGTGCGTGTCGATCTCGTTGTCCATCAGGGACTCGATCTCGTGCGCGTTCAGGTTGCCGCTGACCATCATGCGCAGGTAATCGGTGATGAACTCCGTCACATGGTGGTCGCTGCCCACGGTCGGGTACTTCTGGAACAGCGGGCTGCTGTGCGGCTCCTCGACGTCCTTCTCGATCGACATCAGGCCTTCCTTGCGCGCCTTCTGCAGGATGTCGTACATCAGCGCCATCAATTCCATGTAGCGCGCCTTGGTGTACTTGCTGCCCTTGAAGCACTGGCCCAGGCCCTTCATCGTCGCCTTCAGCACCTTGGGCTGGTTGTTGGCGATGAAGGCGCCGAAGGCGGCGCCACCGATGGCAGCCATCTCGAAGGGCAAGGCCTTCAGCACCACGGCCATGTTGCCGCCGTGGGCGATGAACACGCCGAACACGGCCACGAGGGCGATGACCCAACCGATGATGACGAACATGGTGGTGGTGGCGGTGGCAAGTGGTGCTGCACCCCGCGGGCTGCGGCGTGCTGGTCTTGCGGGGTTATCGGCCTGTCACGGCCGCGATTGAGCGCGTTCCCCTGCCCGTTCCCGTACCGGCTTGCGGCCCCGTTCCCGTACCGATGCGGTACACCCACACCGGCCGCGCCCTGCCGTCGCGCAACACCGCCGCCGGCTTGACTTCGGGGCACTCGAATTCCAGGCTCACGAGCCAGCCGCCATGCGGCATTTCGGCCTGCGCGCGCTGCCACGCGCGGGCCATGCTCTCGGGGCGCTGGAACAGGTAGACGAGATCGAAGTCGGCCCAGCTGCCGGCCCACATGTCGCCGCGCCGAACTTGCGCCTGCGGCACGCGCCAACGCGCCAGCCCCGCCAGCGGGCGGCTCCACTCGACGCCGTGCAAATGCGCCTGCGGCCACAGGCGCTGCAATTCGGCCAGGCCGTGACCGATGCCGCAGCCGGCGTCCAGCACGCGGGCAGGGGCTTGGCGCACGACAGCGTCCAGCCCGCGCAAGGCGCCGCCGGGGGTGGGGAAAAACGGCGCGTCACGCCAGGCACGCAACGGGTACAGCAAGGCAAGCGCCAGCAGCGGCAGAAGCCAGACCCAGGCCGGCACCGTGAGGCTGGCACCCGCCGCCCAGGCCGACAGCGGAAAGCCCGCTGCCGCGATGGCGCGGCGCCAGCGCCCGCGGTGCGGCCAGGCCAGCGCCAGTGTGGTGGCCAGCGCCAGGCCCGCCAGCAAGGCCCAGCGCTCACCGGCGCCGGCCTGGCGCGCCGCGAGCCACAGCGCCCAGCCCGCCGCCCAGGCGACGAGCGCCGGGAGCGGCCAGGGCCAGGACCGGGACCCTGCGGGCCAGGCGGTGCGGCGGGCGTCGGCAGCGGCGGTGGGGGTCATCGGCGGCACGGCATCGAGGTGGCTTCCAGTGTGGCGACGCGCGCGCCGGCCCAGCGTCGGAACAAGGGCCGCAAAGGGCGCCAAAAAAAAGCGGGTCCCGAAGGACCCGCTGAAAGCACAGAGGTCTGTGCCAGGAGGAGAGGTGCCGTGAAGCTGCCCGTGTTATCGGCACTTCAGGGCCTGGACTTGAGCATCGCAGCCCACGGCACTGCCGTGGGCTGCCTGCGCGGCCGGCGACGTGAAGAATTCAACGCCAGCAGGCAGCGGATGGCGCTGTTCAATGGGCATGCGCCGCGTCATGCCCGCGGTCGCCGGCCTCGCACGCCATCGCGGCCAGCATCTCGGCCTCGCTGGCGCGGTGCAGTGCGCCGGCCAACTTGCCCTTGCCGGCGCGCGCCGGGGGGTTGCACAGGCCGCAGACGTAATGGCGGGCGATCTCGTGCGGGTGCGTGATGAAGTGCCCGCCGCACTTGCTGCAGGCCGTCATCGTCAGCATGCCGTTGTCGACGAACTTGACCAGGCGCCAGGCGCGCGTGACGCTCAAGAGCGGCTCCAGGCCCTGGCTCTGCATCTGTTCCAGGTACAGCTGGTAGGCCTTGATGACGGTGTCGATCTCGTCCATCGCCGCGACCTTGTTCAGGTACTCGTGGATGTTCAGGAACAGACTGGCGTGGATGTTGGGCTGCCAGGTCATGAACCAGTCGGTCGAGAACGGCAGCTGTCCCTTGCTGGGGCTCTTGCCCGCGACTTCCTTGTATAAACGCAGCAGGCGCTCGTAACTGAGGTCGGTCTCGCTTTCCAGCACCTGCAGGCGCGCGCCCAGCTGGATCAGCGTCACGGCGCGCTCGATCTGACGGGCTTCGGTAAGGATGCTTTTGACGCGTGCCATGGTGGGCTTCTTCCTGAGGTGTGTGGGGTATTGACCAAGGTCTGGCGCGGATCCGGCTCTGCCGGTCCGCTGCCAGCGCCCCCTTGGGGGGCAGCGACCGGCAGGGAGCGTGGGGGCCCGCGTTATGCAGCTTCGCGGTGGCGGCCAGCCATCAGGATGGACGCGTGCAGGCGGCTCATGCCGTCGTTGGCGGCGCCTTTGCCGTGGTTGGTCAGCAGGCTCCAGACGGCATCGTCGTCCATGCGGAAGCGGCACAGAAGGGTGTTGCCGCCGGCGATCTTCATCATCTGCGCTGGCGTCAGCGCGCCGATCATGGTGGCGGTGTCCTCGTTCACGCCCAGGCGGAACAGCGCCTGGTCGCGGTCGGTGCGGATGAGGCTTTGCGCCAGCATCAGGTACGACAGGTTGGCTTCACGGATCTCGGCGAGGACTTGGTCGGTGGTCATGGG
>JBBSCX010000444.1:0-2752 GCA_038249905.1 Burkholderiales bacterium | reverse complement strand
CCGTCCAGCCAGTCGGTGGCGGCAAAGACCACGAACATGGTGGTGGCCACCAAATTGCGTGTGGCCTCGTCCAGCGGCAGGTAGAAGACCCCGACGATGAGCGGGATGGCCGCAATGCGCGCCCAGGTCAGCAAGGTCGGGATGGTGAGGAACATCAGGGCATTGTGCCGAAGCGGCACGTCATGGCAGAGGACGCCGCGGAGGACGCGGCGGAGGACGCTGCCGAGGACGGACGACCGGCGTCTCGTTCCCGGCGTGGGCCCCAGGCTCAGCGCTCCAGCGTGCGCGGCTTGAAGCGCAGTTGGTCGTCGAAGAGGAACACCTCGGTCAGCCTCCAGGGCCGTGGCAGTCGCGACAGGTTGCCGTAGGGCGCGGCGCGGCGGATGGCGGCAACGGCCAGCACCGTGGCGGCGTCGCCGGTGCTGGGTCTGCGCACGACGTCGATGCGGCGCACATGGCCGTCGGCGTCGAGCTCGACCTCGATCACCGGGATCGCCAGCAGCCGGCCGGGGGCCGCCGTGGTGTAGCTGGTGTCGGGGTGGGCAGCGACCAGCCGGCGCGCAAACTGCAACTGCAGCTCGGCCATCGTGCGCGGCGCGGCGGCGGGGCCGAGGTCGATGTAGCGCGGGCTCGATGGCGGTGCTGGCGGCGATGGCGGCGTCGGGACCGTCGGCGCAGTGGCTGCTGGCGACCCGACGCTCGATGCCGGCGAGGGCACGGGCGGGGCCACTGGCGCCGAAGTCGACTCTGCTTGCCCGGGCACAGGTGTGGGTGTGGGTGCAGGAAGCACTGGCCGGTGCAGCGCGGGCACGGCGCAGCCGGCCAATGCCAGCGCCGCCACCAGGATCGCCACGGTCACCCGTGGCCTGCGCGACATCGATGTCAGCGGCATCCCACGCACTTCGGTGTCGCTGTCCGGCAGGCAGCCCTCGGCGGACTCAGTGCAACGCACGGTAGATCTCCTCTGCCAATTCACGCGAGATGCCTTCGACACTGGCCAGTTCGTCCACGCCGGCGCTGCCGACGCCGCGCACACCGCCGAAGCGCTGCAGCAAGCGCGCGCGCTTGCGGGGGCCGACGCCGGGGATGTCCTCAAGCCGGCTGCCGCCCGTGCGCACGCTGGCCCGCCGTGCGCGCATGCCGGTGATCGCGAAGCGGTGGGCCTCGTCGCGGATCTGCGCCACCAGCATCAGCGCCGCGCTGTCGTGGCCCAGATAGACCTTGGCCCGGCCGTCGGCGAACACCAGCTCCTCCAATCCGACCTTGCGCCCCGCGCCCTTCTCGACACCGACGATCAGGCCCACATCCAGGCCCAGTTCCTCGAACACCTCGCGCGCCATGCGGACCTGTCCGCGGCCACCGTCCACCAGTACCAGATCGGGCAGGCGCGCGTGGCTGGCCTTGCGGCGCGGCTTGGCCGGCGCCGCGTCGGCATCCGGGACCGTCGCTGGGCCAATCGCTGGGCCAATCGCTGGGCCAATCGCGGGGTCAATCGCGGTGCCAACCGGGGGGGGCGCCGTGGGCGCGACCGTGGAAGAGGCAGGGGGCAGAGGGTCCGCCGCCTCCGGCAGGGTCGCCGCTTCGGCCGCGGGCTCGTCAGCCCTGCCCTGCGCCACCGCCTCGGCCAGGCGTGCATAACGCCGCGTCAGCACCTGACGCATGGCGGCGTAGTCGTCGCCGCCGATGATGCCCTCGATGTTGAAGCGCCGGTATTGCGCCGACTGCATCGCATGCGCCTCGTAGACCACGCAACTGGCCTGGGTCGCCTCGCCGGCGGTGTGGCTGATGTCGAAGCACTCGATGCGCAGCGCAGCCGGGTCGTCGATGTCGAGTTCAAGCGCATCGACCAGCGCACGGGTGCGCTGTTGCGCCGAGCCCTCCTCGGCCAGCAGCCGCGCCAGCGACAGTTCGGCCCCGCGGATGGCCATGTCCAGCCAGATGCGGCGCTGCTCGCGCGGCTGGTGCAAGGCGCGCACCTTCTGGCCCGCAGCCTCGCCCAGCAGGTCCAGCAGGCGCGGGTCGACGCGGTGGCTGGTGACCAGCAGCGGCGGTACCGACTGGCCCAGGTAGTGCTGGGCGATGAAGGCTTCGAGCACCGCGGTCTCGGGCGTGTGCACGGCCTCGGGCCCTTCCAGGTCGTCCTCGAAACGGGCCTCGGCATCGACCTCGCTCAAAGCGGCACCGTCGTCCACGTGGGTCGGAAAATAGGCGCGGTCGCCCAGGTGGCGGCTGCCGCGCACCATCGCCAGGTTGACGCAGGCGCGGCCGCCGGCCACTTTGACCGCCAGGATGTCGACGTCGCGCTCGCCCGCCGACAGGCTGCTGGCGTCAATCGACTGCTGGTGCAGCACGCGCGACAGCGAGCCGATGCGGTCGCGCACGGCGGCGGCCTTCTCGTACTCCAGCGCCTCGGCCCAGGCCATCATCTGCGACTGCAGGTCGGCGATGACCTCGTCGGTCTGGCCCAGCAGAAAGCGCTCGGCATCGTGCACATCGCGTGCGTAGTCCGCCGCCCCGACCAGTCCCACGCAGGGGCCAGAACAGCGCTCGATCTGGTACAGCAGGCAGGGCCGCGATCGGTGCGCGTACACCGTGTCCTCGCAGGTGCGCAGGCGGAACACCTTCTGCACCAACTGGATGGTCTGCTTGACGGCCCAGGCATTGGGATAAGGGCCGAAGTAGCGGTGCTTGCGATCGACCGCGCCGCGGAAGTAGGCCATGCGGGGCGCGTTGTGAATCGACAGGGGCCCTG
>JBBSCX010000443.1:0-2765 GCA_038249905.1 Burkholderiales bacterium | reverse complement strand
CTTGCTGACCGGGATGCCGGTGGCGCGGCTGACGACCTCGGCGATCTCTTCGGCGCCCACCATCGTGCGCAGCAACTGCGGGCGACCGGACTTGGCCTTGCCGGTTTCGGTGTCCTGCGCCGCCCGCAGGCGCCGCTCGACCTCGGGCAGGCGGCCGTACTGCAGTTCGGCCACCTGGTCGAAGCTGCCCTTGCGCGTCAGTTCGTCGATCTGCGAGCGCAGCCGGTCGCGTTCGGCCAGCAGGTCCTCGCTGCCCTGCGCAGCGGCCTTCTCGGCCTTCCAGATCTCGTCCAGGTCGGTCAGCTCGCGCTGCAGCTTCAGGATCTCTTCCTCGATCAGGCCGAAGCGCTTCACCGAGGCCTCGTCCCTCTCCTTGCGCACCGCCTCGCGCTCGATCTTGAGCTGGATCAGGCGCCGGTCCAGGCGGTCCATGGCCTCGGGCTTGCTGTCCTTCTCGATCTTGACCTTGGCCGCCGCCTCGTCGATCAGGTCGATGGCCTTGTCGGGCAGGAAACGGTCGGTGATGTAGCGGTGGGACAACTCCGCCGCGGCGACGATGGCCGGGTCGGTGATCTCGACACCGTGGTGCACCTCGTACTTTTCCTGCAGGCCGCGCAGGATGGCCACCGTGGCCTCGACGCTGGGCTCGTCCACCAGCACCTTCTGGAAGCGGCGCTCGAGCGCGGCGTCCTTCTCGACGTACTTGCGGTACTCGTTCAGCGTCGTCGCGCCAATGCAGTGCAATTCACCGCGCGCCAGCGCCGGCTTCAGCATATTGCCGGCGTCGATGGCGCCCTCGGCCTTGCCCGCACCCACCATCGTGTGCAGTTCGTCGAT
Organism: Burkholderiales bacterium; assembly: GCA_038249905.1. Lineage (GTDB taxonomy): Bacteria > Pseudomonadota > Gammaproteobacteria > Burkholderiales > Burkholderiaceae_C > Rubrivivax. Next base: position 1,928 of record JBBSCX010000443.1, on the reverse strand, counting down.
GAACAGGATGATGCGGCCCTCGTCGGCCGCGACTTCCTTCAGCACCGCCTTCAGCCGTTCCTCAAATTCACCGCGGTACTTCGCGCCGGCCAGCAGCCCGGCCATGTCCAGCACCAGCACGCGCTTGCCCTTCAGGCTTTCGGGCACCTCGCCATTGACGATGCGCTGGGCCAGGCCCTCGACGATGGCGGTCTTGCCCACGCCGGGCTCGCCGATCAGCACCGGGTTGTTCTTGCTGCGCCGCTGCAGCACCTGGATGGCACGACGGATCTCGTCGTCGCGGCCGATCACGGGGTCCAGCTTGCCTTGCCGGGCCCGCTCGGTCAGGTCGAGCGTGAACTTCTTCAGCGCCTCGCGCTGGCCCTCGGCGTCGGCGTTGTCCACCTTGTGGCCGCCGCGCACGGCAGTGATGGCAGCCTCCAGCGCCTTGCGGCTCAGACCGTGGCCGCGCACGATGCCGCCGAGGTCGGTCTTGGCGTCGCTGAGTGCCAGCAGGAACATCTCGCTGGCGATGAACTGGTCGCCCTGCTTGCCGGCTTCCTTGTCGGCCGCCTGCAGCAGCGAGACCAGATCCCGGCCGGGCTGCACGTTGGGCGCGCTGCCCTGCACCTGCGGCAGGTTGCGCAGCGCCACCTCCATCGACTGCGCCAGAGCGGCCGTATTGGCACCGGCCCGGTCGAGCAGGGCCTTGGGCCCGTCGGGCTGCGCCAGCATCGAAGCCAGCAGATGCGCTGGCTCGATGTAGGGGTTGTCGCGGGCGACGGCAGCGCTCTGGGCGTCGGCGAGGGCTTGCTGGAAGGCGGTGGTGAGTTTGTCGAAGCGCATGGGCGGCTCCCTCGGTGGCACTGGGGACTGCACGGGAGATGAGGCGCTGCGGTCTGGATTCAAGCCCGGGCATCGAGCCCGGTCTTCAAGCCCAGTCCTCAAGCCCAGACACGCTGCGCTCGGTTTCGGCCGCAGAATCGTGCCCATGGGCATCCACCAGATCCAGGTGCGCTACGACGCCGCCGCCGACCGACTGCTGCTGCAGGTGCGCACGACCGAAGCCGAGATCTATGCCGTCTGGCTGACGCGGCGCATGACTTCGCGCCTGTACGCCCCCTTCCGCCAGACCGTGGCGAGCGTGGGCGTGGCCCAGGCCAGCCCACGGGCCCTGCCAGTCCCCGAAGCGCGCGCAATGCTGGAACAGGCCGCCTTGCAGCGGCCTTTGCCCGGCGCCGACTTCAGGCAGGCCTTCGCGGCCAACGACAGCACCCGCCCACTGGGGGCCGAACCCATGCTGCCCACCGCCGTCGACCTGCGCCCGCAGCCCGGCGGCGGACTGATGCTGGCGCTGCGGGAAGACAAAGGCCGGCGCCTGGACATGACGCTGACGGCCGACCTCGCGACCGCCCTGCTGCGCCTGGTGGACGCGGCGCTGCAGCAGTCGGAATGGAACCTGCCCTTGCCGTCGCAGGCCGCGGCGGCGGCGGCCACCGCCGCCGTATCTGTCGAGGGCGGCGAACCCGACACCGATGCGGCCAAGGGACGCCTGTTGAACTGAGCCCCGCCGGTGTCCTGGGGCGCGCCGGCCCGTCGCTACAGCCGCGCGCCCAGCCCGTGGTAATGCCCGGCCTGATAGACCAGCGGCGCGTGCGGCGACTCGCTCAGCACCTGTACCCGGCCGATGAAGAGCATGTGGTCGCCAGCGGTCTGCTGCGACACGGCCTCGCACTCGAGCACCGCCGCACAACCCGCCAGGCGCGGCACACCAGCCAAGCCCGGTTCCCAGTCGCCGGCGGCGAACTTGTCGTCGCCCCGCTTGGCAAAGCGGCGCGACAGCTCCAATTGATCGGCCGCCAGGACATTGACGATGAAGTGCCCGGCCGCGGCAAAGGCCGGCAGGCTGGGGCTTTCCAGACGCAACGACCACAGCACCAGGGGCGGAT
>JBBSCX010000442.1:0-2768 GCA_038249905.1 Burkholderiales bacterium | reverse complement strand
TTCCTGCAGCCGGGCAAACACCAGGCGGCAGCCGGCTACTGCGTCTACGGCCCGCAGACGACGCTGGTGCTGACGGTGGGCGACGGTGTGGCGATGTTCACGCTGGACCGCGAGACCGGGTCGTGGCTGCTGACCGGCGACAACCTGCGCATGCCCGAGACGACGCAGGAGTTCTCGGTCAACATGAGCAACCTGCGCCACTGGGCGCCGCCGATGCGGCGCTACATCGACGAATGCCTGGCCGGCCGCGACGGCCCGCGCGGCAAGGACTACAACATGCGCTGGGTCGGCAGCATGGTGGCCGACGTGCACCGCATCCTGACCCGCGGCGGCATCTTCCTCTACCCCTGGGACGCGCGTGAACCCGACAAGCCGGGCAAATTGCGCCTGATGTACGAGGCCAACCCGATGTCGTTCCTGATCGAACAGGCCGGTGGCCTGGCCACCAACGGCAGCGAACGCATCATGGACGTGGTGCCGACCAAGCTGCATCAGCGCGTCGCGGTGGTGATGGGCTCGAAGCGGGAGGTCGAGCGCGCCACCGGGTACCACACCACTGCCGCGGCGGACACAGACCTTCAGCGCACGGGCTGACGGCGCCGGGCCGCGCATGGATTCGCTTTCGCAACTGGCCCTCGGAGCTGCCGTCGGTGTGGCCGTGATGGGCCGCCGCACTGCCGTCTGGAAGGCCGCGCTGTGGGGCGGTGTCTGCGGCACCCTGCCCGACCTCGATGCCTTCATCGACCAGGGCGACGCGGTACGCAACATGGTGCTGCACCGCGCCGAGACGCATGCGCTGTTCTGGCAGACATTGGCCGCACCAGTGATCGCCGCCGGCATCTCCGCGCTGCATGGCGGGCGTGCGCTGTTCCCGCGCTGGGTGCTGGCGGTGTGGCTGGTGCTGGTCACGCACGCGCTGCTGGACACGATGACGGTTTACGGCACGCAACTCGCCCTGCCCTTCAGCAACCACCCCTACGCCGTCGGCAGCATCTTCATCATCGACCCGCTGTACACCCTGCCGCTGCTGGTGGGCGTGGTGGCGGCACTGTGCTGGCGCGCCGCCGACCGCGCGCTGCGCTGGAACCATGCCGGCCTGGTGTTGAGCAGCGCCTACCTGGCCTGGGGCGTGGCCGCGCAGTGGCATGTCACCGGCATCGCGCGCACGGCGCTGGCCGCGCAGGGCATCGTGGCGCAGCAGGTGCTGGTGGTGCCCACGCCCTTCAACAGCGTGTTGTGGCGCGTGGTGGCAACGACGGGCGACAGTTACCACGAAGGCTTCCGCTCGCTGCTGGACCGCGGTGCGGGCATGCACTTCGACCGCTTCGACCGCGGTGCGGGGCTGTACACGCCACTGGCGGCCCACGAGCCGGTGGCGCGCGTGGCCGCCTTCAGCGGCGGCCTGTACGCGATGGCCGAAGACCAGGGCCGCGTGCGCATCTCCGACCTGCGCATGGGCCAGGAGCCGCACTACAGCTTCTCGTTCGTCGTCGCGCAGCGCGCAGCCGACGGTGTCACGTTGCAAGCGCTGAGCCCACCGGTGGCCGTCGGCAGCCGCCCGTCCGACATCGGCGCCGTACTGCGCTGGATCGGCCGCCGCGCACTGGGCGAGCCACTGCCACCGCCGCGCTGAGACGTCAAGCGCGCGCGCTTGCACAGCCTTCAGCACGCGCGACCGCAGCCTCAGGACACCTCGCCGGCCGCTTCGGCCGCGGCCCGCTTCATTTCGGATGCCAGGCGCTCGCCTTCGCTGGCGCGCGGCGCGGGCCGCTGCGGGCACGAGGCAGTGCCGCCCAAAGCAGAGTGGCCGCGCGCCGTCAACGGCCGGCGGGCATCGCCCTCAGCAGGGCGCGATGCGGTACACCGCAGCCGGAGGCAGATTGCGCACCGTGCTGCCGATGCGCTCGGCCCGCAAGCCCAGGCGGGCAAGCACAGCCGGAGCGACCGGGCAGCGCGTCATGTAGGTGAACTGGTACAGCGCCGCCCCGACCCCCAGCCCGCGGCAGCAGGTGCGCAATACCTGGTACTGGGACCGCACACTCATGTTCATCAGCGGCAGGCCCGAGATCACGGCCTGCACTGGCGCCGAAACGTCAGCCTCGGCTCCCAGACGCCAGCGAGTGGCGTCCATCTCGTGCACAAGGGCCTGCGGATATCGTCGGCGCAGCAGCGTAGCAAATGCCGGGTTGCTTTCGACCAGGGTCAGCTGGGCTTCGGGCAGACCCTTCTCGACGATGAAGCGCGTGAACACGCCCGTGCCGGGCCCCAGTTCGATGACCCGGCCACCATCTGGCCGTATCTCACGCGTGATCAGCCGGGCCAGGGCGGTGCCCGAAGGTGACAGCGCCCCGATGCGCAACGGCTGCTTGAACCAGGACTTGAGAAAGAGGGTCCCGTCGTGCAGCGCTGCCATGGCCCATAGGATATGAGGTTCGAACAGGCGTCGCCGTCGTTCGCACCGCGCAGACATGAAGAAGCCCCCGGACCGTTCTGCGGACCGGAGGCTTCTTGCTTGTCGACCCCTTGTGGGGCCGTGACTGGTGGAACCGGGGGGAATCGAACCCCCGTCCGCAAGCCATCGCCGGACGGTTCTACATGCGTAGCTGACTGATTTGGATTTGAGGGCCCCGGTCGCGCAGCAGCACGCTACCGGGGCCCCGAGTCATTTGGTTTTAGGCCCGCCGCGAATGACACGCGGCAGGACGAGCCAATGTGTATGACCTCGCAGTCCTTCGGTGTGACCCGTCAGACCCAGCCCATCGGCCAAC
>JBBSCX010000441.1:0-2777 GCA_038249905.1 Burkholderiales bacterium | reverse complement strand
TTGGCCACCTGGACGTCGTGCGCGATGTGCACATACGCCATCACCCAGTTGTCGTCGCCGATGCGCGTGACACCACCGTCCTGCAGCGTGCCGCGGTTGAAGGTGCAGAACTCGCGGATGGTGTTGCGCTCGCCGATGACGAGTTGCGTCGGCTCGCCGCGGTACTTCATGTCCTGCGGCGCGCCACCCAGCGCGGCATGCGCGTGGATCACGTTGTCGCGGCCGATGACGGTCGGCCCCTCGACCGTGACGTGGGCGCCGATGCGCGTGCCGGCGCCGACCTGCACGCCGGCACCGATCACGGCATAGGGCCCGACTTGGACGTCGGCCGCCAGTTCGGCGGCCGGGTCGATGATGGCGGTGGGGTGGATGAGCGTCATGCGGCGCTGGTTCCGGCGTTCAGGGGGGCGGCCTCAGGCGACCTTGCGCATGGTGCACATCAACTCGGCCTCGACCGCGGTGACACCGTCGACGCTGGCCCGCGTGCGGTACTTGTAGATGCCGCCCTTGTGGCGCTCGATGGCGGCCTCCAGAATCAGCTGGTCGCCCGGTTCCACCACGCGCTTGAAACGCGCGCCGTCGATGCCGACGAAGTACACCACCGTGTCGTCGCCAGGCTCGGCGCCCATCGACTCGAAGGACAGCAGGGCCGCAGTCTGCGCCAGCGCCTCGAGCATCAGCACCCCGGGCATCACCGGCCGCGCCGGGAAGTGGCCCATGAAAAAGGGCTCGTTGATGCTGACGTTCTTCAGCGCCTTGATGCGCTTGTCCTTTTCGAACTCGAGCACACGATCAACCAGCAGCAGCGGGTAGCGATGCGGCAGCTTGCGCAGGATGTGGTGGATGTCCATCATGGTTGTTTTGCGGCCTGTCGCTCCAGCGCCCGCAGGCGTTCACGCAGGCTGTGCAGGTTGCGCAGTGTGGCTGCGTTCTTCTCCCATGACGCATTGTCATCGAAGGGAAACAGGCCGCTGTACTGGCCCGGCTTCAGGATCGAACGCGTCACCACCGTGGCCGCCGAGATGTGAACATGGTCCACCAGTTCGAGGTGGCCCAGGATGATGGCGCCGCCGCCTGCGGTGCAGTGACGGCCGATCTTGGCGCTGCCGGCCACGCCCACGCAGCCGGCAAAGGCGCTGTGCGCACCGACGCGCACGTTGTGGCCGATCTGCACCAGGTTGTCGAGCTTGACGCCGTCCTCGATCACGGTGTCGTCGAGCGCACCGCGGTCGATGCAGGTATTGGCGCCGATCTCGACATCGTCGCCGATCCACACGCTGCCGAGCTGTTCGATCTTCTCCCAGCGCGGCCCGTTCGGTGTCTTCATGGGCGCGAAGCCGAAGCCGTCGGCGCCAATGACCACACCGCCGTGCACGAGGCCCCGCGCGCCGATACGGCAGCCGTCGCCAAGCACCGCGCGTGGTTGCAAGCGGGTGCCCTCACCCACTGCCGCGGCCGCGCCCACATGCGCCTGCGCCCCCAGCACCGCATGCGCGGCGATCATGGCGCCGGCGCCGACGAAGGCCAATGCCCCGACCGAAGCCGCGGCGTCGATGCGCGCGCCGGGCTCGACCACGGCCGTGGCGTGCACGCCCGGCACGGGCGCCGTACGCGTCTGCGCCGCCCACCATTGCGTCAGGCGGGCAAAAGCGAGGTAGGGATCGGCACAGACCAGGGCCGCGCCGCGCGCTGCCGCGACGTCACGCATCGACGGGCCGACGATCACGCAGCCGGCTTGCGAGGCAGCCAGCTGAGGCTGGTAGCGCGGGTTGGACAGGAAGGCGATGGTGGCCTCGTCGGCCCCTTCCAGTGGTCCGATGCGGGCGACTTCGTGTGCGGCATCGCCGAGCAGTTCGCCGCCCAGGCGGGCGGCGATGTCACCGAGACGCACACGCACGGCTCGGGGCTCCAGCGCCGGCCGTACCCGCTGGCTCAGCGTGGCGTGGCGGGGCCGGGGCCCGGGCCGGCCGGACCGTTGAGCTGCCTTATCACCTTGTCGGTGATGTCCACCCGTGCCCCGGCGAAGATGACCTCCTGCAGGATCAGGTCGTACCTCTCGTTGTCGAAGATCTGCTTGATCACGCGGTTGGTGCGCTCGACGACGGCAGACAACTCTTCGTTGCGGCGCTGGTTGAGGTCTTCCTGGAACTCGCGCCGCTTGCGCTGCAGGTCGCGATCGAGTTCGACCAACTCGCGCTGGCGGCGGCTGCGCTCGGACTCGGACAGCGTCGGCGCGTCCTTCTCGAGCTTGTCGGCACTGGCCTTCAGCCGCGTGGCGAGTTCGTTCAGGTCACGCTCGCGGCGGCCGAATTCGGCTTCGAGCTTGGCGGTCGCGGCCTTGGCCGGTGCCGCTTCGCGCAGCACGCGTTCGAGGTTGACGACACCGATCTTGATCTCTTGTGCAGTGGCCGGCAAAGCCAGGCTGAAGCAGAGTGAGGCCGCAGCCAGGCACTGGAGGGCAGAGAGCTTCATCAGAAGGCGGTCCCGATCTGGAATTGGAAACGTTGGATTCTATCGTTGCGCTGCACCTGCAAAGGCTTGCCCCAACTCAGCTTCAGCGGGCCCACCGGCGAGATCCAGCTCAGACCGACGCCGGCCGAGGTGCGCAGTGAACTGCCACTGACCTTCTCGTCCTCGGCCCACACGTTGCCGGCATCGGCAAAGGCGAAGATGCGCAGCGAGCGGTCATTGCCCGTGCCGGGCACGGGGAAGTAAAGCTCGGCGTTGACGTTCAGCCGTTTCGAGCCGCCGATGTAGGCGCCCGTCGGGTCCACCGT
>JBBSCX010000440.1:0-2782 GCA_038249905.1 Burkholderiales bacterium | reverse complement strand
AGGGCCCGAGCTCCGCGAGGGCGCGGCCTGCAAGGCTGAGCCAGGACGCAGGACAGTCCCTGCGGACTGTCCTGCGCCTTGCAATGGGCCTCCCCGCCCGATACAGGTGCGTGCCGCGCTCGCACGCAGTGCACCGGCTGAAGGCCACAGCGCAGCCCTTTCGCCACGGCAAGACCGCCGGTGCACGACGGCAAGGCGACCAGGTCGAGCCCATCTCGACGCAGGGTCGTGCAACGGGCTTGAGTGGGGCCTCGGAGGGATACGAGACCGTCGCCAAAGCGGCCCGTGACGGTTTGGTGACAGGGCTGGATCGGTTCTTGCTGTTACTGGTGTCGTTACTGATGCTGCGACCGCTGCTGCCCCAAATCCAACCCAAGAGGAACCTTCACGTGCGCCCTTCCCACACCCTGGCCCCTGTTCTGCGCGCTGCCGCCATGGGCGCTGCCCTGCTGCTGTCTGGCGCTGGCGCCCTGGCCCAGTCCTCGGTCCAGCTCTACGGGCTGATCGACCTCTCCTTCGGCCAGTTCCAGACCGCCGGCAACGCCAAGCTCAAGCGCCTGGACAGCGGCAACATGAGCACCAGCTACTTCGGCATCCGCGGCACCGAAGACCTGGGCGGTGGCCTGAAGGCCGGCTTCACGCTCGACTCCTTCCTGCTCGCCGACTCCGGCGGCGCCAGCCGCGTGCCGGGCGTGGACGCTTTCTGGGCGCGCAATGCCAACGTCAGCCTCTCGGGCGGCTTCGGCATGCTGCGCCTGGGCCGCATGGGCCCGCCGCTGTTCGTCTCGACCCTGCTGTTCAATGCCTATGGCGATTCGTTCGGCTATTCGCCTTCCATCCGCCAGTACTACGCCTTGCCGCATGGCACGCCGCTGGTGGGCGACTCGGGCTGGAACAACGCCATCGGCTACACCTCGCCGCGCTTCAGCGGGCTGACGGCCAACCTGCTGGTGGCCGCGGGCGAAGGCGCCGCCAATGCCCGGGGACCGAACTTCGGCGCCAATCTGGTCTACTTTGCCGGCCCGCTGGGACTGACGGTGGCGTGGCAGAACGTGCAAGCACAGGGCACGCTGGGCCGGCCGATCTCGGCCTTCCCCGGCTTCAGCAAACAGTCCGCCTTTCAGGTCGGCGGCAGCTATGACCTGAAGTTCGCCAAGCTCTTCGCGCAGTACGGCAGCATCGACACCACGGCCACGCGCAAGGTCGAGACCAGGACGCTGAATCTCAGCGCCTCGGTGCCGGTGGGCAAGGCATCGGCCCTGTTGTTGGCGTATGGCAGCAGCGAGACCTCGACCGCGGGCACGCCAGGCAAACCGGAGAGCGAGATCCTGACGCTGGGTGGCAACTACAAACTCAGCCGCCGCACCGAGCTTTATGGCGTCTACATGAGCGACAAGTACACCGGCAAGTCGGGCGGCACCACTTTGGCAGCCGGCGTGCGCCACACCTTCTAGGCGACGGCGGAGATTCACCACAATCTCCGCCCCATGGACCGACTGGAACTTCGCGGCATCAGCAAGCAGTACCCGGCGGTGCGCGCCAACGATGGCGTGAACCTGCGCGTGCTGCCGGGCGAGATCCACGCCGTGCTGGGCGAAAACGGCGCCGGCAAGAGCACGCTGATGAAAGTCATCTACGGCGCCGTGATGCCCGACGCAGGGCAGATGCTGTGGAACGGCGAGCCCGTGACGGTGAAGAGCCCGGCGCAGGCGCGTGCACTCGGCATCAGCATGGTCTACCAGCACTTCTCGCTGTTCGACACGCTGACGGCGGCAGAGAACGTCTGGCTGGGTCTGGACAAGCGCTTGACCCTGCCGGAGGTGACGGCACGCATCACCGAAGTGGCTGGCAGCTACGGCCTGGACGTGGACCCGCAGCGCCCCGTGCACTCGCTGAGCGTGGGCGAGCGCCAGCGCGTGGAAATCGTGCGTGCGCTGTTGACCAAACCGCAATTGCTGATCCTGGACGAGCCGACCTCGGTGCTGACGCCACAGGCAGTCGACAAGCTGTTCATCACGCTGCGCACCCTGGCCGCGCAGGGCTGCAGCATCCTGTATATCAGCCACAAGCTCGACGAGATCCGGGCGCTGTGCCAGCAGTGCACGGTGCTGCGCGGGGGCAAGGTGACGGGCCAGGTCGATCCGCGGCAGCAAAGCAATGCCAGCCTGTCGCGCCTGATGATCGGCGCCGAGCCGCCGGCGCTGAGGACGCGTGCTGCCACCACCGGCGCGCCCGTGCTGCAGGTGCGCGCGCTGAGCCTGCCGCGGTCCCACGACTTCGGCATGGACCTGCACGACATCGGCCTCAATGTGCGCGCGGGCGAGGTGCTGGGCATCGCCGGTGTCTCTGGCAACGGACAGCAGGAACTGATGGCCGCGCTGTCGGGCGAAGACCGCCGCGCGGCCGCCGGCCGCATCTTGTTGGGTGGAACCGACATCGCGCAGTCCGGCCCGCGCCAGCGCCGCAGCCTGGGCCTGCACTTCGTGCCCGAAGAGCGCCTGGGCCGCGGCGCCGTGCCCACCTTGAGCCTGGCGCAGAACACCTTGCTGACGCGCACCGAGACGGTGGCCTCGGCCTGGTGGGCGGCGGGCTGGGTGCACACGGCGCAGGTGCAACGCCTGGCGCAGGGCCTGATCGAACGCTTCAACGTGCGCGCCAGCGGCCCGGGTGCGGCAGCGCGCAGCCTGTCGGGCGGCAATCTGCAGAAGTTCATCGTCGGGCGCGAGATCGCCGCCGGGCCCAGCCTGCTGATCGTCAGCCAGCCGACCTGGGGTGTGGATGT
>JBBSCX010000439.1:0-2794 GCA_038249905.1 Burkholderiales bacterium | reverse complement strand
GGCAACCTGGTTTTCATGTGGGCGCGCCGGGAACATGCGCCGGGCGAAGCCATGTTCAACCGGATCGAGATGGCCGTGGCGCTGGCGCTCGTCGCGCTGGGCACGCTCGCGATGTGGATGTTGTTCTCGGGGCATCTGACGAAGGTGTACACGCCCTGACGCCGGCAGTGAAACTGGCAAGAGCGCCCCATTTCGGTCTGCGAGCTATTCTCTTGCCGCCCATCGTGCGATTGAAGCCGTTGAAAACCTGAACGCCCTGTTGCGCCGACCACTTCAGCCAGCACACGCCGAGCCCGCAATGCGCCCCCAAGACCCTGCCGAAACAGCGCGTGCGGTGCCGCCGGATGAGGTGTCGCTGATCGACATCGCCGGTCTGGCTCTGGCGCTCGGCACCGACCTGGAACAGGGACTCAGCGCCCGGGAGGCTGCCACCCGACTGCGTGCGGACGGAGCCAACGAACTGCGCGCGTTACCGCCCGTGCCACTGTGGCGCCGTGCCTTGGCCCAGTTGCAGGACCCCCTGGTCTACCTGTTGGGTGCGGCGGCGGCTGTGGCGCTGGCCGCCTGGTGGTTCGAGGGCCGGGGCCTTCCAGGCGCAGCCGGCTGGCCGCTGGATGCGATCGTTATCATCGCCGTGGTGGTGCTCAATGCAGTGCTGGGCTTGCTGCAGGAGGTCAAGGCGGCTCAGGCGGTGGCAGCTTTGGCAAAAATGACCACGGCCACGTCCAGCGTGTTGCGCGACGGCGCCGTGGCCCGCGTGCCCAGCGCCGAGCTTGTCAAGGGCGACGTGCTGTTGCTCGCCGAGGGTGACGCCGTGGGCGCCGATGCGCGTCTGGCGCAGGCCGCTGCGCTGAAACTGCTGGAGGCGCCGCTGACGGGCGAAAGCGAGGCCGTGCTGAAAGACGCGGCACCGCTGCCCGAACCCGCGGCATTGGGCGACCGGTTGAACATGGTCTTCAAGGGCACCGCTGTGGCGCAGGGCAGCGGGCATGCCGTTGTCACCGCCACCGGCATGCAAACGGAGATGGGCGGCATCGCCACGCTGCTGGACACCACGCCCGACACGCCGACGCCGCTGCAACTGGAAATTGCGCATCTGGGCAAGGTGCTGGGCATTGCGGCGCTGGCCATCGCCGCCGTGGTCGTGGCCACGGTCTTGTTGATCTCCGATGTCCGCGGCATGGCCGATGTCGTCGCGGTGCTGTTGCTCGGCGTTTCTCTGGCCGTGGCGGCGGTGCCCGAGGGCCTGCCGGCGATTCTCTCGGTGGTGCTGGCGATGGGCGTGCGCCGCATGGCGCGCCACCATGCCATCGTGAAGAAGCTGGCTTCTGTCGAAACGCTGGGGTCGGCATCCGTCATTGCCTCTGACAAGACCGGCACGTTGACACGCGGCGAAATGACGGTGCAGCGGGTGATGACGGCATCGGGGCGCACCGACATCACCGGCGTGGGCTATGCCCCCGAGGGGCGCGCCCAGCAGGCCGGCGAGGCGCGGTCTGCAGCCGCATTGCCCGACGACCTGCGCAAAGAGCTGCAGGCCGTGCTGGACGGTGGCAGCCTGGCCGGCAACGCGCAGTTGCAGCAGGACGACGCCGGCACCTGGGGCATTCAGGGCGACCCGACCGAAGCCGCGTTTCTGGTGGCGCAGCGAAAGGTGGCGGGCAGCCAGGCCGCCGAGCCCGACGGGGAGTCGCGCTACGAGCGCATCGGCGAAATTCCCTTCACCTCGCAGCGAAAGATGATGTCGGTGCTGGCGGTGGACCATGGCGACGGCGACGCGCACGTGCTCTTCTCCAAGGGCGCGCCCGATGTGCTGCTGGCGCATTGCACGCACCTCCGCCGGGGCGAAGCCACGGTGGCGCTGGCCCCCGCCCTGCGCGCGCAGGTGCTGGCCGACGTGGCGGCGATGGCCGGTGACGCACTGCGCACGCTGGGCGTCGCGCGCCGCACGCTGGCACCTGACGCGCAAGTGCCAGTCAGAGCCGAAGCCGACGCCAACGCCAACGCCAACGCCGATGGCGACACCGACAGCGACACCGACAGCAACAGCGACACCGACATCTCATCAGGCGCGGCCGCGCTGGAGCAGGGCCTGGAATACCTCGGCACCGTGGGCATCATCGACCCGCCGCGCGAAGAGGCGGCCGTCGCGATTGCCCAGGCTCGCCAGGCCGGCATCCGCGTGATCATGATCACCGGCGACCACCCGCGCACGGCGGCTCGCATCGCGGCCGATCTCGGCATCGTCGACGCCGGCGCACCGGTGCTCACGGGCATCGAGCTCGACAGGCTGAGCGAGACTGCCTTCGCTGCAGCCGTGCTGAAGACCTCGGTCTTCGCCCGCGTGGCGCCCAGGCACAAGCTGCACATCGTGCGTGCACTGCAGGGCAGGGCAGACGTGGTGGCAATGACCGGTGACGGCGTCAACGACGCGCCGGCGCTGAAGGCCGCCGACATCGGCGTGGCGATGGGCGTGGCAGGCACCGAGGTGGCCAAGGAGGCCGCCCGCATGATCCTGGCCGACGACCACTTCGCCACCATCGTGCTGGCGGTGCGTGAAGGGCGCGGCGTGCTCGACAACATCGAGAAGTTCCTGCGCTACCTGCTGTCGTCGAACCTGGCCGAGGTGTTGACCGTGTTCGTCGGCGTCGTGGGTGCCGGTGCAATTGGCTTGGCGGCCACCGCCACCGGCTCGGGCGGTGCGGTGGTGCTGCCGCTGCTGGCCACGCAGATTCTCTGGATCAACCTCATCACCGACACCGGCCCCGCGCTGGCCATGGGCGTGGACCCGATT
>JBBSCX010000438.1:0-2805 GCA_038249905.1 Burkholderiales bacterium | reverse complement strand
GGCAGGCCGATCAGGTCGTCGAAGTCCACCGCCTGGTAGGCGGCCAGGCGTTCTTCGTAGCGCGCCATCACGCGCGCGACCACACGCTGGTCGTCGTTCTCGGCCTGCGCCTCGGCGCTGGCGGCATGGTGGCCCTGGTTCTTCCACAGGCTGATGGTCCATTGCCAGCGGCGCGCCAGCTTGGCGTCGGTGGTGCCACCGGCGTCGCGCAGCACGCCCAGCACGTCGTCGCTGTCGAGGATGCTGAAATTGGGCTTCAGGCCGATGCGCGCACCGTCCTCGCGCAGCAGGCGCACCCCCAGGCTGTGAAAGGTGCTGACGGCCAGGTCGCGCGCGGCACGCGGGCCCACCAGAGCCTTGGCGCGTTCACGCATCTCGGCCGCGGCCTTGTTGGTGAAGGTGATGGCGGCAATCTGCCTGGGCGCCAGCCCCGCCTGCAGCAGCCGCGCAATCTTGTGCACGATGACGCGCGTCTTGCCCGAGCCCGCGCCCGCCAGCACCAGGCAGGGGCCGTGCAGGTGGTGCACGGCCTGCATCTGGGCGTCGTTGAGGGTGGCCGGCGGGGGGGCGTTCATGAGGGGGGGGCGGATGATAGCCAGCGCGGGGCGCCCTGGCCGCGCCCGTGACCCCCCGCCCTTGATCCCCGCCCTTGATCCCCCGGTTCAAAACGGGCTGGCGTCGACTTGGGCCTGCTTGCGGTCGCGCCCGTGCGCGCCTTCTTCCCCCTGGCAGGCCCGGCGCGCCGCCCTCACCGAGCTGGGCACGTCCAGATCGCTGGTCAGCAAGGCCTTGATGCCCCCCAGGCAGGGGTTGCCTGCCCTGACCACCAGGTTGGCCGCGCGGTCGATCAGTTCGGCGTCCTCCTGCGCCAGACTGAACGAGGTCGGGATGGCATCGAGCGCGCGCTTGAAGCGCACGACCTCGCCGGGCGCGGTGCCTTCGCGCTGCATCTGCTGCGCCGCATCCTGGAACCCGAGGTGGTAGAAGACCAGGCGCTGGCTCAGGTCGAGCGCGGCACCCCCGATGGCCCGGCGGGCGCTGTTGCACACCGTCGGTGGCAGGTGGCGTGCCTCGTCCTCGCAGTCGCGGCCGTCGGTGTGCAGGATGGCGCGGTCGAACTCCGTCAGCAGCGCCTGGCGGTTGTTCTGCAGCAGGGCGTCGACGGCGTCGAGCGCGTTGTCGTCGACGAAGCGCCCCATCACACCGCGCGGGTCGGCGCGCCGCGGTGACACACCGCGCGGCTGGCCGTAGGCATCGACCTGCAGCACGACGATGCGGTCGATGTCGTTGAGCCCGCCGCTGATCGCCAGTTCGAGCAGCATGCGCTTGACCGAACGCAGCCCGAGGTTGTCGGAGTTGCCGCCGTCGAACACGTGCAGGTATTGCGGCTCGGCGCTGCGGTGGTCACGCAACGACATGTTCGCGAACACCAGCGGAAACGCCGACGAGGCCATCACCGCGCGGGCCAGCGAGTAGCTGCCGATGTCCGAACCCAGGCGCACGCGGAAGTCCTCGTCGGTGAAGGTGAAGACGCTGCCGAAGGGATAGACGCCCTGGTCGTCGGGCAGCGGCTGTTCCGATGCCGTGGTGGCGTTGATGACGAGAAAGGGGCGCTGCGGGTTGAGTTCGCCCAGGCGCAGCGGCCGCCCGAGTACCGAGGTGTCAAACAGGTTGTCTTCCAGCGTCTGCGCCATCAGATCGCTGCGGTCATAGGCCGTGAACCAGTATTTGGCGATATTGACCGGCCACAGGCCGTTGGCCACCCAGCGCAGCATGTAGTTGCGCCGCATTCGCCGCTGGGCATCGCCGTCTTCCCAGGTGCGCAGGGCCGTCAGGCCGGCCTGACGGCACAGCTGCCCAAGCCGTGCCGCGGCATGGGCGCCCAGTGCCTCGCGCCACAGCGCCTCGGGCAGCGGCGGGTCACCGTCGGCGGGGCTGCAGCGCAAGGCGCCCCCGGCACCGGCTTGCAGTGGCGGCTGCAGCAATTGGGCCGACTGCAATGCCGCCACCAGCGCCGGCGCCAGCAATTGTTCGTCGCGGGTCGACGCGTAGTAGGCCCCGGCCAGCGACCCGCCGGAGACGCTGGAGATGGCGTCCACCTCGGCCATCAGATCGAACTCCGGGTCTATCTGGCGCAGGCGCGACATCACCTGTGCCGACAGATAGGCCGAACGCGAGCCGCCGCCCGACAGCGACAGGAACACCAGCGCCTTCGGGTGGCCACGCTGGCCATCGACCTGCAGTCGGGCGCGCGTCGGCGGCGCCGCATTCAGCGCGGCGTTCGGCGCTGAACCGGATGCGGTCGCGGCGGCCGGGCCCGGCAGCGCGTCGTTGTAACTGGCATTCAGGTGCGAGCACCCTGCCAGCGCCAGGGCAGCGCCCAACACGGCCACGACCCGCCATGTCCCGGTCAGCTTCAGATCGAACTTCATGTCCACCTCCCGCGCGCAGCCCCGCGCCGCGCAAGGTGGACATCTGAACGCCGGGCCGGAGCGCTGGCATCGCCCCCTGGGCGGACAAGGGGTCGGGCGCGGGCGCGGCGTCGTTCGCTTGAAGGAAGGGCGGGCGCAAGCGCCCCGCATCAGCCCAGGGCAGGCGCCAGCGCCCCGCATCAACCCAGGGCGGGCGCGAGCGCTCGCCGGGCCTCGGTCTCGGCCAGACCCTGGCGCTGGGCCCAGTCCGACAACTGGTCTTCGCCGATGCGGCCGACGTTGAAGTACTGCGCCTCGGGGTGGGCCAGGTAGAAGCCGCTGACGCTGGCCGCCGGCGTCATCGCCAGGCTCTCGGTCAGGTCCATGCCGATGG
>JBBSCX010000437.1:0-2816 GCA_038249905.1 Burkholderiales bacterium | reverse complement strand
GCGACTGCAGCATGCGCTTGCTGACGGCGTCGTGCTGCGCCATCTTCTGCTGCCGCAGCGTCTCGGCCGCGCGGGCGTCTATGTTGGGTTGTGCCATCAGCGCGCGCTGCTGCTCATGCAGCGACTTGCCGGCCTCGTGCTGGGCCTTCAGGTCGCTGCGCGTGGCATCGGCGATCTGCCGGATCTGCGCCTTCTGCTCGGCCGTGGCGCCCACGCGGTCAAGCGCCCGCTCCAGGTGCTTGCCGCCCATCATGCCCATGCCGCCGGCGTGCATTTCGCCATGACCGTGCTGCCCGCCCGGGCTGGCGACAGCGGGTGCGCTGAGGCTCAGCGCCAGCACCGTGGCGGCAGCGGCGACAGCCAGGACAGTGGCGCCAAGGGTCTGCATGCGGCGCAGGGCAGGCAGGTGGGCAGAGGTCTGAACAGTGGTGCGGGACATGGTGTGTGCTCCTGGCGAATCGGGATTCAGGGGTTCATCGACGCCTTGCATCGTGCGGACCCCCGGTATCGGGACTGTGCGGAGCAGGTAAAGAACCTTGTCGCGGCGCCGCGGCGGGCAAGGGTGGGTCGATGCGCAGCAGCCGCCGCTGCAGCGAGAACGCCGGCACGGCGCTCTTCAGGTCCAGGCTCAGCAGCACGCCGCTGTGGCGGTCCACGACGATGACGCCCTCCAGCCGCGTCGTCAGGTCGGCCTGTTGAGCGTCGCCGAAGAGCTCGACCACCATGGCATCGAAGCGCCGCCCGGCCAGCATCTGCGGCCCCACGGCCATCACCTGCCCGCGCAGGCGTGCACGCAGCAGTGGGTCGCCCACCACGCGCACATTGCCCGACACCAGCGCGCCCAGCGCCAGGTCGCCCTTCAGCAGCCGCGGCCACACCAGGCTGCCCGAGGGGCCGTGCACGACGTTGCCGGAGAGATCGTGTTCGATGCGCCCATCGCCTGACGCGGCCGCACCGGCGGGGTTGGCGGGGTCCGCAACAAGGTCGATGCCGTCGCGACGCAGCGCGTCGACGCGCAAGGTCGTGAACACCGGGCTGCGCTGGGTGTCGCGGCGTTCTTCGTACACCAGCCGCTCGCCCAGCGCCACGGGCAGCGCTGCAGCGCGCGCGGCCGACAGCGTGGGATCTGCCGGCGGACAGTCCTTGCCGCGCGCGGACTGGCGCAGCGCCTCGTAGCGGCCCTTCAACTGCGCCAACTCCGTGGCCTCGGGCCCGTCAGGGCGCAGCGCAAGGATGGCCGGCCAGAACACCGTCACGCCCAGCCCGAGGGCGAGGATGTTGTTGCCGATGCGTGCATCGACGGCATAGGCGACATCGGTGGCGCGCTGCTGCACGCGGTCGAGTTCGTCGTCGATGCGCGGGCAGCCCCAGGACGCAAAGTCCGCCGGGTTGGCCTGCAGCGGCTTGACGTCGGCCGAGCGGGTGGCGCAGCCGGGCAGCAGCCCCAGGGGCAGCAGCAGCGCCAGCGACAGCAGCATCGAGCGCGTGCAAAGACATCGCCTCCGAGGTGACGGATCCAGCCGGTCCAGGCTCGGGGCCTCGCGTGTGCACCGCATGCAGACATTGTGCCGCGTGCGGATGCAGCCACGAGGCGCCCGCTGTCCGCGTCAGCCGGCGTGGCTACCATCGGTGCCGTGCTTTCGCACGAGCTTTGGCAGTCGCTGAGTCACCGCACCCCAGCTCCACCCCCACCCGGAAACCCCATGAAGCCTTGCACGTCGATCCGCAGCTGCGTCAGGCTGGCCACCGCCGGCATGCTCACCACCATCGCCCTGGCCGGCAGCGCCCTGGCCCAGGACTTCAGCAAGGTCGAGATCAAGGCCGAGAAGTTGAACGAGACGACCTGGATGCTGGTGGGCGCTGGCGGCAACATGGGCCTGTCGGTGGGCGAAGACGCCGTCTTTCTGATCGACGACCAATACGCGCCGCTGGCCCCGAAGATCAAGGCGGCCATCGCCGCCATCACGAAGATGCCGGTGAAGTTCGTGCTGAACACGCACTTCCACTTCGACCACACCGGCGGCAACGAAGCCCTGGGCAAGGAAGGCGCGCTCATCGTCGCCCACGACAACGTGCGCCGGCGCCTGAGCGCCGACCAGCTGATCAGCTTTGCCGGCAACAGCGCGCGCCAGGCCGCCAGCCCCAAGGCCGCCTTGCCCGTCATCACCGTGCCCGGCGCCATCAGCTTTCACATCAACGGCGAGGAAGTGCATGCCTTTCACGTCCCCGCTGCGCACACCGACGGCGACCTCATCGTGCACTTCAAGGGCGGCGACATCGTGCACATGGGCGACGTGTTCTTCAACGGCAGCTACCCGTTCATCGACGTTGGCAGCGGCGGCAGCCCGCTGGGCATGATCGCGGCCTTCGACCGTGTGTTGGCGCTGGCCGGCGAAAAGACCAAGATCATCCCCGGCCACGGCCCGCTGGCCGACAAGGCCGCGCTGCAACGCACGCGCGACATGCTGGCCACACTGACGCAGCGCATTGCCGAGCAACGCCGCGCCGGCAAGAGCGACGAGCAGATTCGCGCCTCCAAGCTATCGGCCGATCACGACGCTGCCTGGGGCCAGGGTTTCATCAAGCCCGATCAGTTCGTGCAGCTGGTGCTGAACGGGCTGCCGAAGTAGGTGCGACAGCCCGGCGCGGCTGCGCCGGCTGACGGGGCTCTTCTTTGACGGCAGAGGCCCCCGGCTGACGGGGCATTGGCGTTGTTTGCTCGGAAGTATGTGGACTTCGGCAAACGCCCTGCTGGCGGAGAAGGAGGGATTCGAACCCTCGGTACTGGTGAACCAGTACGCCGGATTTCGAATCCG
>JBBSCX010000436.1:0-2817 GCA_038249905.1 Burkholderiales bacterium | reverse complement strand
GTTGACCAGCGGGCCGCACAACTGGGCCGTGCTGGCACTGCTGATGGCCGCGGGCGCATTGATTCGCCACAGCTTCGTCGCCCGCCACCAGGCCCTGGTGCAGGGCCGGCGCGTGCCCTGGGAACATGCCATCGGCGGCACCGCGCTGCTGCTGGGGCTGGCGGTGTGGCTGGCCCCGGCGCCAGCCGCCCCAATCACTGCGAATGTGGCTGACCCGACTAACGCGGCTAACGCGGCTAACGCGGCAACCGACACCGTGCCCAGCCTGGCCGAAGTGCAGACAGTGATGGCGCAGCGGTGCACGGCCTGCCACAACGCACAGATGGCGCAGAAAAACGTGGCCCTGCACACGCCGGCGCTGCTGCAGCAGCATGCCCTGGGCATCTACCAGCAGGCGGTGGTGCTGAAACAGATGCCGATGAACAACGCCACGCAGATCACCGAGGCCGAGCGCGCCGTTCTCAGGCGCTGGTACGAGGCCGGTGCGCCGCTGCAATGACCGCCTCGGGCACGGCCAGATTACCGTGAGTGACTGCATCGCCCCCTTCCGACTTCTCCCTTCCCCCACCCAGCTCAGATTCAAACCAAGGAGACCCCCATGCCCCTGATCCGCGTCGAACTCTTCACTGGACGCACGCCGGCACAAAAGCGCGCCTGCGCCGAAGCCCTGACCGCCGCCGCCGTGCAGTCGCTGGGCGTGTCGGCCGACAGCGTGGACGTGATGTTCTTCGACGTGCAGAAGTCCGACTGGGCCACCGCCGGTCTGCCCTGGAGCGATCGCGCCGCAGCGCCACCCGCGCCTGCGGCCTCACCGGCGGACGCTCCTGCGAACTGAAGCCGCGCTTCCGGGAGAATCCGCGCCTCGGCCACGCCGCCCGGGCGCCTACAAGAAGGAGACAAACATGTTCGGTCAAATGATGCAGCTGCCGCTGCTGATCTCGTCGCTCATCGTGCACGCCGAGCGCCATCACGGCGAACGTGAAGTGGTCTCGCGGCGCGTCGAAGGCGACATCCACCGCACCACCTACCGCGAGATCGCGGCGCGTTCACGGCGCGTGGCCAACGCCCTGTCCACGCTGGGCGTGCAGCCCGGCGAGCGGGTGGCCACGCTGGCCTGGAACGGCTACCGCCACATGGAGCTGTACTTCGGCGTCAGCGGTTCGGGCCGCGTATTGCACACGCTGAACCCGCGTCTGCACCCCGACCAGGTCACCTACATCGCCGACCATGCCGAAGACCAGGTGCTGTTCTTCGACATGACGTTCTGGCCGCTGATCCAGGCCGTGGCCGCGCGCACGAAGACCATCAAGCACTGGGTGGCGATGACGGACCGCGCCCACATGCCGGCAGCCGAGGCCGCGGCCAAGGTGCCGGGCCTGCTGTGCTACGAAGAATTGCTCGAAGCCGCCAGCGACCAATACGTCTGGCCCAGCTTCGACGAGAACACCGCCAGCAGCCTTTGCTACACCAGCGGCACCACCGGCAACCCCAAGGGCGTGCTGTACAGCCACCGCAGCACGGTATTGCACACGATGGCCGCGGCACTGCCCGACTGCCTGGGCGTCAGCGCCACCGACACCATCCTGCCGGTGGTGCCGATGTTCCATGTCAACAGCTGGGGCATCGTCTACCTGGCGCCGATGACCGGGGCCAAATTGGTCTTGCCGGGCGCGGGGCTGGACGGCAAGAGCCTGTACGAGTTGTTCGAGAGCGAAGGCGTGACCATCAGCGCCGGTGTGCCGACTGTCTGGCAAGGGCTGTTGGCGCATGTGGATGCGAACGACCTGAAGTTCAGCACCATGCGCAAGAGCGCCATTGGCGGCTCGGCCTGCCCGCCGGCCATGATCCGCAAGTTCCGCGACGGCTACGGCGTGCATGTCATCCACGCCTGGGGCATGACCGAGATGAGCCCCATCGGCACCGCAGCCGCCTTCAAGGCCGGGCACGCCGCGCTGGACGACGAACGCAAGCTGGCGGTAATGAGCACCCAGGGCCGCGCCGTGTATGGCGTGGACATGAAGATCGTCAGCCAGGACAGCAACGGCGGCACTGAACTGCCCTGGGACGGCGAGAGTTCAGGCGACCTGCTGGTGCGCGGGCCCTGGATCATCGACAGCTACTTCAAGGGCGAGGGCGGCAACCCGCTGGTGGCCGACGCCGACGGCAATGGCTGGTTTCCGACCGGTGACGTGGCCAAGATCACGCCCGGGGGCTACATGGTCATCACCGACCGCAGCAAGGACGTCATCAAGTCCGGCGGCGAGTGGATCGGCTCCATCGACCTGGAAAACATCGCCATGGCGCACCCGGCCGTGGCCATGGCGGCCTGCATCGCCGCCAAGCACCCGAAGTGGGACGAGCGCCCGCTGCTGGTGGTGGTGAAGAAGCCCGGCGCCGAGGTGACGCGCGACGAGCTGATCGCCTTCTACGACGGCAAGATCGCCAAGTGGTGGACGCCCGACGACGTGGTCTTCGTCGATGCCATCCCGCTGGGTGCCACCGGCAAGATGCAGAAGATCAAGCTGCGCGACCAGTTCAAGGATCACACGCTGCCGAGCTGAAGCCTGCAGGCTCGCTGGTGTGGTGCGCTTGCAGTCCTGGCAGCTGAGCGCCTGGGTGGAGATTGCCTTGGTTTTGGATGCCATGGGCCGCCAGGGACTACCCGCCGTTGTTGGCGTCAGACCGGGCACCGAAGCGGGCTGGCAGGCACCCATCGGCCAGTAGCCGTCGGTCGCGCGCGGGCGGTATCGCCGCCGCGCGCATGGGGTGGCCGACTCCGCTCATGTCCCCCGCCCAAGGTCCCGGGGGGACCTTGGG
>JBBSCX010000435.1:0-2829 GCA_038249905.1 Burkholderiales bacterium | reverse complement strand
GAGAGCGCGGTGCATGCGGCCGCGGAAATCGGGCGTCAGGATCTCGATCCGCGTCTGCGGCGAGAGCTCGCGCACCTTCTCGATGCAGGCGACGAAGTGGCCGGCGCCGCCGTCGCGCAGATCGTCGCGGTCGACGCTGGTGATGACGACGTACTTCAGCTTCAGCGCCGCGACCGTGCGCGCCAGGTTCAGCGGTTCTTCGGCATCCAGCGGGTCGGGCCGGCCGTGGCCGACGTCGCAGAAGGGGCAGCGGCGCGTGCACTTGTCGCCCATGATCATGAAGGTGGCCGTGCCCTTGCCGAAGCATTCGCCGATGTTCGGGCACGACGCCTCTTCACACACCGTGTGCAGCCGGTGTTCACGCAGGATCTGCTTGATCTCGTAGAAGCGGGTCGACGGCGAGCCGGCCTTGACGCGAATCCACGACGGCTTCTTCAGCACCTCCTGCATCGGCACGATCTTGATCGGGATGCGCGCGGTCTTGGCCTGCGACTTCTGCTTGGCGCTGGGGTCGTAGGCCGTGGTGGGGTTCTGAACGGTGGTGCTCATTCGATCGGGGCCTCGGTCGCATTGCAGCGACGGCTGGTGGCACGGCGACAAGGTCGGCGGGCCGGGAAAGCGGACATTGATTTGTCCTGCAAGCAGTGTAGCGATCGGGCCTTGCCGACGTCTTGCAAGCGCCACATGTCCTTCAGTCACCGGATGCCTCGCATTCTGTGCGGACACAGCATCGGTGCACCGACGGCGTCTCATCGCCGACTGTCGTTGAAACCGGAGCACCCCATGAACGAACGACCGACTCTCACGCACTCGCGCCCGACGCCTCCCCAGCCCCAGCCCCCCGGACGCGTGGTGCGGACGCTGGCCATCTGCGCCACGCTGGGCCTGAGCCTGGCGCTCAGCGCCTGCGGCGGCGGCGGCGACAGCAGCCCGGCCCCGGCACCCGCGCCCATCCCGGCACCCCCAGTGGTCGCCGCTGCGGCCGACAACCTGACCGTGGCCCTGGGCCAGGTCGGGCTGCTGCTGGCCAACGACACCCTGGGCGGCGCGGCGGTCACGGCCGGCCCGGGCGGCAACGTCAGTTTCGAGCTCACCTCGGGCCTGCCGCCCCTGGGCATCGGTGTCAACAACGGCACCGTCAACGTGGCGCCCACGGCGGCCGCGGGCACGGTCAGCCTCAGCTACCGCATCTGCCAGTCGGGCAGCACCACCAACTGCGCCAACGCCGCGGCCAGCATCGTGGTGCCGGCCCAGGGCAGCCTGAGCGGCCGCGCGGTGGATGCCGCCAGCGCGGCCGGCATCGCGGGCGTGCGTGTGCGCCTGGGTGCCCAGTCCACCACCACCGGTGCCGACGGTGCGTTCAGCCTGTCTGCGGTGCCGGCCGGCACGCGACTGACAGTGGTGTTCGACAGCGACACCCACGCCGAATCGGCACGCATCGCCGACGTCACCCACGCCACCGACACCGACGTGCAGGCGCGCCTGGTGCGCACGGGTGTCTCCGCGGCCTTGAACATTGCGCTTGGCGGCACGGTGGTCATGCCTGGCAACCCGGCCCAGGTGACCTTGCCCGCCGCCGGCCTGCAGCGCGCCGACGGCACGGTGCCTGGCGGCAACGTGACGGTGCGCATGACCCCCATCGACCCCGCCAGCGACAGCAGCGTGATGCCGGGCGACTTCAGCACCAGCGTCGGCGGCGCCACCACGCCGATCGAAAGCTACGGTGCGCTGAACGTGGTGCTGCGCGACGACGGCGGCGCGCCGCTGAACCTGCGGCCGGGGCAGAGCGCGACGCTGCGCATCCCGCTGGCGTCACGCGACACCAGCCCGCCGGCGACGATCCCGCTGTTCTTCTTCAACAACACGACCGGCCTGTGGGTGCAGGAAGGCACGGCCGCGCTGACGGGCACGGCGCCCAACCGCTACTACCAGGGCACGGTCACCCACTTCAGCACCTGGAACGCCGACCTGGTGATGGACACGGTGCGCGTGACCGGCTGCGTGGCCGACGTCAATGGCCAGCGCATTGCCAACGCCCGCGTCAACAGCGACGGCGTGGACTATTCCGGCACCAGCAGCGGCACCACCAATGCCACGGGCGACTTCACGATCCCGATGCGCCGCAGCAGCCAGGCGACCCTGGTCGGGCGCGTCGGGGGTCAGTCCAGCAACACACTTCGAGTCGGCCCCTTCGGCGGCGACAGCACGCTGCCGTCCTGCCTGGTGCTGGGCGCGGTCGGCGGTGGCGTGACCATGACGCTGAGCTGGGGCGAACGGCCCGGCGACCTGGATTCGCACCTGCTGACTCCCGCCGGCGACCATGTCTTCTTTGGCAACGACGGCAGCCTGGGGGCCGCGCCCTTCGCCAGCCTGGACGTGGACGACACCAACAGCTTCGGCCCCGAGGTCATCACCGTCAGCCGCCTGATGGTGGGCACCTACACCTACTACGTGCGCAACTACTCGGGCTTCGGCAACGGACCGATCTCCGCTTCGGGCGCGCGCGTGTCGTTGAGCATTTCGGGCCGCGCGACCGAGCTGTTCACACCGCCGGCAGGCGGCGAGAACAGCGGCACCAACGTCTGGGTGCTGTTCGAGCTGGACGTGAACGCACAGTGCAACGTCACCGTGCGCCGCGTGCCTGCCTTCGTGGCAAGCGATCCGACCCCGGCGGCCGCGGCCAACCCGGTGTACTGCGTGCGCTGAAGCCCACGGGCCCAGCCCGGTTGTGCGCCACGCCGGGCACGCCGCGGCCGGGCCCGGTTCGGCATACTTCACGACAGCCGCCGCTGCAGCTGCATCGCCAGCTCGGCGGCGGCCTCGTCCCAG